>NZ_JBEXDT010000032.1:0-75672 GCF_040605905.1 Nonomuraea sp. NPDC005501
GCGCGGTGCGCGCGGTGGGGCGGTGGTACGGCGGGCTCCTGGTCCGGCGGGTCAGAAGCCGGCGGTGATCCGGGTGAACTCCCAGTCGGCCTGCGAGATGCCGCTGCAGTTGGACACGACGCCGCCGCCGGGGCACGGGCGGTCACGGTTGACGGCCCAGTAGGCGAGCCTGGTCAGGCCCTTGCCCTTGGCCCAGTCGCGGATCTGCGTCCACGTGGCCGGCGAGGTCAGCTCCTGCTGGTCGGACAGTCCGTTCATGCCGGAGATGCCCATGTGCGCGTACGCCTGGGAGTCGCTCCAGCCGAAGGCGTTCTTGAGGGCGTTCTTCAGGCCCTCGGAGGCGTTGACCGTGTCCTGGTAGATGTTGGTGCCGCCGAAGTCGAACGGCATGATCGTGTAGTTGTCGATCGGCACGCCGAGGGCCTTCGACTGGTTGATCAGCCGGACGCCGTGCGCGTTGGGACCGGCCTTGGTCGTGCCGAAGGTGACGACGACCTTGACGCTCGGGTTGTTCTGCTTGACGATCTTCAGGCCGTTCAGGATGCGATCCTGGACGGTGTAGTTCTCGAACTCGTCGGTGTTCTCGATGTCGAAGTCGACCACGGCGGGGCCGACGGCGTTGATGACCTGCTGCACCGCGCCCGCGAACGCCTGCGGCGTCGAGCAGTTCGGGCCGAGCTTGTTGCCCTGCCAGCCGCCGAAGGAGACCTGGACGCTGCCGCCCGCGGACTTGACGGCCGAGATGGCCTGCGCGTCGGCGCCGCCGGTCAGCGGGCGCTGCCCGTCCCACGCGGGGGTGCAGCCGCCGCTCGACAGGATGAACGCCATCGTGAACGACTTGACGCCGGTCGCGCTCATCACCGAGGCGGGGGCGGGCGGGTTGCCCCAGCCCATGTAGAGGTAGGGGGCGCCGGGCATCCTGGTGCCGCCGCCCGTGCAGCCGTTGGTGGTGCCCGTCACCGAGGCGCCGGCGGACTCGCCGGCCGAGTTGTAGGCGCGGACCGTGTACGTGTGCGTGGTGCAGGTGCCGAGCGAGCCGATCGTGGCCGAGGTGCCGGTGACCGTGGCGCGCACCGTGGAGCCCTCGTAGACGCGGTAGCCGGTGACGGTGCCGGTCGAGGCGGTCCAGGACAGGGCGATCGAGCTGTTGGTGGTCGAGGTCACCCGTGGGGAGCCGGGGGTGGAGGGGGCGCCGGGCGTGCCCGGGTCGCCGCCGGTGACGGGCTTCCACAGGGCCGGCACGATGGGCGGCTCCCAGCCGACCTGCGAGGTGTGGGCCTGGATGCACTCGTAGTCGACGCCGTTGTAGGTGACGCGGGCGCCGACGGCGTAGGAGACGTTCGGCTGCCACTGGGCGGCGAACGCCGCGGAAGTGCTCGGGACGGCGGTGGCGCCGGCGGCGGGCACCGACGTGGCGGCTCCGGCGCCGATCATGGCGACGGTGGCGAGTAAGGCGAGGAACATGCGACGGAATCTCATGGCATTTCCCTGGAAGTGCGGCTTCACGGGTTGGGGGGTGCGCACGGGTTGGGGGTGCGCGGGGCGCCCGGTCCGGCGCCTTCCGCCCGGGGTGCCGTACGGCTCGCACCGGGGGGTGAGAGCGCGAGCCGTACGGCACGGCCCGCACGGGTGGGGCGGGCTCCTGGAGAGGCGGGGTGGTGGCTCGCTGGGGCTGTCAGGTCAGGGCGGGGGGTGGCGGCGAGCGGGTCATGGCTCCCCGGTTCAAGATTTCTTTTAGGAAAGTTTCCTAAGAGTTGGGGTGATCGTAGCCTTGACACCCGGTCCTTACAAGACCCAAAGAAGGGGGACATGCGAAGGCGCCGCGGCCCGGTCGGCCACGGCGCCGGTGGTCCCGCGCCCCAGGGGATCAGGGGCGGCGGGTGATGCGGACGTCGTCCACGCCCGCCTCGACCAGCGAGGCGCCTGAGACGTCCGCCGCGTCGATCACGACGCGGACCGTCTGGCCGGCGAACGCCGTCACGTCCGCCGTCGCCGCGCTCCACGAGCCGTTGCGGTTGGCCGCCGCTCCCGCCTGCTGCAGGACGGTCGCGGTGGTGTCGCCCACCACCCGCACGCGCAGGTAGTCCGCGCTGGAGCTGTTGGAGCCGTGCGCGAGGTACCACGACAGCGACAGGCTCAGCGTGCCGCCCGAGGGCAGCGTGATCGGCGGCGACTGGATCGAGGTGACGCCGCCGTCGACGTCGTGGTCACCGGCGGCGGTGCCGGCGAGCCGGCCCGTCACCAGGTCGTTGGCGCCGCTGACGGTGGTGCCGAGCTGCTTGGCCCCGGACGAGGTGGTGTCCGCGGGGTCGCCGCGCTCCCACTGCCCGGCCGTGGCCGTGTCGGTGCCGGACGGGTCGGCGGTCCAGGCCGTGGCCGACTCGAACGTGTCGGAGTACACGGTCTCCCCCGGGGTGCCGGTGCCGCAGTACTGGGAGTCCTTGCCAATGATCCGGTAGACGCAGTCGGAGTACTCCAGGAAGCGGAGCACGGCCTCGCGGTTGCGGGTGGTCTGCGGGCCGATCTGCTCGTCGGGCGGGTAGAAGCCCGGGCTGGTGCCGGTCGGGTACATCTCGAAGGTGAAGCTGAAGATCTTGTAGACGCCCCACATCCAGTCGTCGATGGTGCCGTCGGTGATGTAGAGGTCGCTGGCCTGCTCGGGCGTGTAACCGTTGGAGGAGGTCATGCTCCTCCCCAGCGCCGCGTGGGCGTCCCGGTCGTCCTGGGTCAGGCCGGGCGCCGTGTCGGCGTAGGTGTAGCCGTACGGCCACAGCACCAGCTCGCTGTAGGTGTGCCAGTCGATGTGCGCCTTGATCTGCTGGACACCGCCCACGACCCGGCCGCGCACCCAGTCGGCGACCGCCCTCACCTCGGTGGCCGACTCTCCGGACGAGCCGCGGTACGTCTCGCTGGACGTGGAGCCGGACGAGCCGCCGCAGCAGCCCCAGTTGTAGGCCCAGTTGCGGTTGAGGTCGGTGCCCACGGCCGAGGAGCCGCCGTTCGGCTGCCGGTTCTTCCGCCAGGAACGGTAGGAGCCCGTCGCGATGTCGTACTCGCCGCCGTCGGGGTTGAGGTCCGGCATGATCCAGATCTCCCGGGTGTTCACCAGGTCGGTGATCCGGCTGTCACTGCCGTAGTTGTCGGCCAGCAGGTGCATGATGTACAGCGCCATCTCGACCGTGAGGTGCTCGCGGGCGTGCTGGTGGGCGGTGAAGAGCACCTCGGGCTCCGCCTCGTCCGTGCCCACGTTGTCGCTGATCTTGACACCGACGAGCTTCCTGCCCTCGTACGACGTCCCGTACGTGAACGTGCCGGCGATCCCGGGATGGGCGGCGACCAGCGCGTTCACGTCGGCGGTCATCTCGGCGTAGGTGTGGTAGCCGGAGTCCGACGGCGGGAAGTCGGCGGTCCCGGCGTCGGACCGGGGTGCGGGGCGCGGCATCTCCGTCACCCGGTAGCCGAGGCGCGTGATCGCGGTCACCTCGGCCTCCGTGGCCGTGACCAGGACCGAGTTCTTCGTCACCTCCTCGATCGCGGCGCCGGTGGCGGCGACGGCGCTGCGCTGCCGCGCGTCGGACGGGCCCTGTACGCGGTACTGCCGGTTCGGCGGCGGCTCGGCGGAGGCCCCCGCCCCGGTGGCGCCGGTCAGGCAGAGCAGTCCCAGGACGGCTAACAGGATGACAAAACGGCGTTGCACCTCGTCCTCCTCGGACGCGTGGGCTGGATGTTGACACGCGCCTGAACTGAGAGTGAGGACAGTCCCTTGCCAGGAGAAGGCCCAATTCTCCGCCCGGTGCCGCGCGCCTGCCGAAGCGGTGCGAGCATGGCAGACGCGCGGCGGCTGAGCCGGCGTCATTCCAAGAAGTTGACCGGTCAGAAGTCGTCGGCCGTCCGGATCCGGTCACGCACCCACACGCCCGCCGGCTTGAGCCGGGAGGTGCCGGTGAAGGGGCCGCTCGGGCAGGTGCCCTCGGTGAAGACCGCGCCGGAGCGCTCGTCGTCGGAGTAGTTCCAGTTGACCCAGCTGATCTTCTTCTGGGCCATCAGGTCGAGGTACTGCTGCACCCGGGTGAAGGTGTTCGAGCCGTCGCCGGAGGCCGTCTGCGTGCCGTACTCGGTGACGAACATCGGGATGCGGTCGGCGGCCCGGCCGCGAGTTCGAACGTTTGTACGTCACCCTGAGTACGGACGCGGTAACTTTCCGCCATGCCCACCGCAAAACACGAGGCACTCCATCGGATCTTCCGAGAGGACTCTTCGTTCTTCGCCCGCACGTTCAAG
This sequence comes from Nonomuraea sp. NPDC005501, assembly GCF_040605905.1. Lineage (NCBI taxonomy): Bacteria > Bacillati > Actinomycetota > Actinomycetes > Streptosporangiales > Streptosporangiaceae > Nonomuraea > Nonomuraea sp. NPDC005501. The sequence continues at coordinate 4,282 of NZ_JBEXDT010000032.1, forward strand.
CTGCTGGACATCCCCTTCCCCTCCTCCTGCGCCGTCTCGGTCATGGACACCGATGTCACGGAGCTGGAGCCCATCACCCGGCGCGTCGACACGTTGCTGTACCTGGAGAGCGAGCAGGGAGACCACCTGCTGGTGATCGAGTCCCAGATGCAGGACGACCCGGACAAGACGAGCGCCTGGGCGTACTACATCGGCTACCTGCACGCCAAGCACGAGTGTCCGGTCATCCTGCTGGTCGTGTGCCAGGACCTGACCACCGCCCGCTGGGCGCGGCGCCCCAAGGGGATCGGGCTGGCCGACCGTCCGTCCCTGGTCGTCCACCCCATCGTCCTGGGACCGGACAACGTGCCCGCCGTCACGGACCTGGGCGAGGCGGCGGCCGACGTGGTCCTGACCGTGTTCTCGGCGCTCACACACGGGCGATCTCCGCAGGTCAGTGCGATACTGGAAGCACTTGCCGCAGCCCTGGACACCGTAGACACCCAAACCGCCGGATACTTCGCCGAGTTCACCGAGGTAGGCCTCGGTGACACCGACGCCCGATACCTGTGGAGAGACTTGATGTCCACCAAGACGTACCGCTACCAGTCCGAGTACGCCCAGCAGATCCGCGCCGAAGGTGTCGCCGTCGGCAAGGTCGAGGGCGAGGCCATGATGCTCATACGCGTCCTCGAAGCGCGGGCCGTGGAGGTCACGCCGGCCGTACGGGAGCGGATCATGAGCTGCACCGACACCGACGTCCTCGAAGCGTGGGCCGCACGCGCCGTGAGCGTCACCACCGCCGACGAGCTCTTCGACTGAGGGGTCAGCCCAGAGACGTGGTCGCCAGTTTGGCGCCGAAGCCGAGGAAGAGGGCGCCGACGCCGGAGGTGAGGCCGGCGCTGAGGCGACGGCGGGAGCGGAACTGGGCCGCCAGGAAGCTGCCGCCGAAGATCAGGGACGTCAGGTACAGCAGGCTGAAGACCTGGACGATCGCACCCAGGATGAGGAACGACAGCGCGGGCGTCCCGTAGTCCCGGTCCACGAACTGGATGAAGAACGAGACGAAGAAGAGGATGGCCTTCGGGTTCAGCAGGCTGATCGTCAGGGCCTTGCGGAAGGGGCGCGGACGCCGGTCCGCCCGCTCGGAGAGGGCGGCGGTGCCGGTGCCGGCACTGGCGGCGGCGGTCTCCGGGGTGGTGGGTGAGGAGGAGGCGCGCCAGGCCCGCCAGGCGCCGCGGAGCATCTGGAAGCCGATCCATGCCAGGTAGCCCGCCCCCGCGTACTTCACCACCGCGAACAGCACCGGGTTCGAGCGCAGCAGCGACGCCGCCCCGGCCGCCGCGAGGGTCATGAGCACCGTGTCGCCCACGAACACGCCAGCCGCCGCGCGGTACCCCTGCCTGACGCCCTGCTGCGCCGCGAGGCTGAGCACGTACAGGGAGTTGGGGCCGGGCAGGAGAACGATGAAGAACGCGCCGATGACGTAGGTCCAGACGTCGGTGATGCCGAAGAACATGCCGATGACTCCCGCGAGATGGTGACATATCACGGTATCGCGTGCTCAGCCGGTCGAGGGGCGCCGTGACGGTTACGGTGCCGCGTTCCGGATCGTGTACGTCCGGCCCGCCCGGGCGTCCCAGCTCAGGACGTCGCCGTCGCGGCGCGCGCCGGGTTCGTGGCCCCGCTCGTCGTGGACGCGGTGGCGCCCGGCGACGACGGACGACCTGACCTTGATCGGCCCGGTCCTGCCGGTCCGGACGGTGATCGTGTCGGGGGCGCCGTTCGTCCAGGTGGCGCCCACGGTGACGTCGCCGCGGGCGCGCAGTCCCGCCACCGAGCCGTCCTTCCACGCGGCGGGCAGCGCGGGCAGCACGTGGACCACGTCGTTCTGGCTCTGCACCAGCATCTCGGCGATCCCGGAGGTGGCGCCGAAGTTGCCGTCGAGCTGGAACGGCGGGTGGGTGTCCCACAGGTTGTCCAGGGTGGAGGTCTTCAGCTGCTCGACGAGCATCCGGTGGGCGTGGTCGCCGTCCAGCAGCCGGGCCCAGAAGTTGATCTTCCATGCCTTGCTCCAGCCGGTGCCGCCGTCGCCGCGCCCGGTCAGGGAGACCTCGGCCGCGCGGGCCTCCGGGGTGCCCGCGACGATCTGGTGTCCCGGGTGGAGGGCGTACAGGTGGGAGACGTGCCGGTGGGTGTCGGTCGTCGCGTCCCAGTCCTCCTTCCACTCCTGGAGCTGGCCCCAGGAGCCGATCCGGATGCCCGGGTCGAGCTTCGCCAGCGCGGCGACGGTCTCCGCCTGGAAGTCCTCGTCCACGCCGAGGGTCTTCGCCGAGGCCAGCGCGTTGGTGAGGAGCTCCCGCACGATCTGCTGGGACATCGACGCCCCGGCCGAGAAGTCGCCGTGCTCGGGCGAGTAGCTGGGCGAGACGACGAGCCTGCCGTCACGCGGGTCGGTGTGCAGGGAGTCCAGCCAGAACTCGGCCGCCCCCTTGATGACCGGATAGGCGATCTCGCGCAGGTAGTCCACGTCGCCGGTGAAGCGGTAGGTGTCGTAGAGGTGCTGGGTGGTCCAGGCGGCGGCCTCCGGGAACCAGAACGCGGTGGCCCAGTCGTGCACGCCTGTGAAGCCGAACGGGTTGGTCTCGTTGTGCACCACCCAGCCGCGCGCGCCGAACATCTCCCGCGCCGTCCTGCGCCCCGGCGCGACCAGGGCCGTGATGTAGCGGTCGTAGGGCATCGTGGTCTCGTGCAGGTTGGTCTGCTCGGCCGGCCAGTAGTTCATCTGCAGGTTGATGTTGAGGTGGTAGTCGGCCGACCAGGGCGGGCTCGTCGAGTCGTTCCACACACCTTGGAGGTTGGCGGGCAGCACGTCGTTCTCGCGGGAGGAGGAGATCAGCAGGTAGCGGCCGTAGGCGAAGAACAGCGCCTCCAGGGCCCGGTCGTCGGCGGAGGAACCGCCGGTGTAGTTCGCGCGGAGCCGGTCGGTGGGGATCGCCGGGGTGGCCTGACCGAGGTCCAGCCGCACCCGGTCGAACAGCTCTCGGTAGTCCGCGACGTGCGCGGCCCTGAGCTCGTCGTAGCTCCTGGCGGCGGCCGCGTCGACCGCCGCGGTGACCTTGGCGTGCGGGTCCTCACCGCGGTACGCCGGGTGGACGTCGGCGTAGTCGGTGCCGGCCGACAGCACGAACACCGCGCTGTCGGCGCCGGTGACGGTGATCCTGTCGCCCGCGTCCGTACGGGTGCCGCCCTCGGCGATCACCTGCACCTGGGCCTCGAACCTCATCCCGTTGTCCGGCAGCCTGCCGCGGATGGTGAGCCGGCCGCCGGAGGCGGTGACCGTCTTGTCGTGGTGGGGCGAGGTGTGGCGGAGCGTGAACGAGACGCCGCCGCCCCGGTCGGCCGAGAGGCGGCCGACGATCACGTTGCCCGGGTTGCCGGCGAAGTACTCGCGCGTATGGGTGACGCCGTCGGCGGTGTAGCCGACCCGGGCCACGGCCTCGCCCAGGCTGAGCTCGCGGCGGTAGCCGGTGTGGTTCCGGGGAGCGCCGGCGACGTCCAGGTACAGGTCGCCGAACGTCTGGTAGGCGCCGAACCCGGTCTTCGGCCGGCCGAGCGCGGCCGCCACCTCATCGGGCGTCACCCTGCCGTCGCGGTCGATCCGCCGCCGGACCTCCGCGACGGCGTCCGGGCGCGGGCTCGTCCAGTTGCCGGAGTCGTAGCCGCCGTGGCCCGGGCCGCCGGTCCACAACGTCTTCTCGTTGAACTGGATCCGCTCCGTGGCCACGCCGCCGAACACCATGGCGCCGAGCGGGCCGTTGCCGATGGGCAGGGCCTGGGTCTCCCAGTCGGTCGCGGGCTCGTCGTACCAGAGGGTCAGGCTTCCTGATGGGGGGTGGACCACTCCTAGGGAGTTAGCACCCCGAGGTGCCCCGCGGCAAGAGGCGGGAGTTCGAGGCCGAACGCGTCAAAAGAGGCGGTCCCATTCCGGTGCGTCAGGTACGGTAAGCCACCGGCGCCGGGTCGCGCGGCGCCGGGGTAAGCAGCAACTCACCCCGAACGGTCCATCCGGCACGCCTGGTCGCGCGAGGCGCGGGTAGTCGCCGGTCAACGGCCTACCTGCGGAGCAACCCGTGAACCATCCTGCGGTCACCCTGCCACGCCTCACCTCTCTGGCCCGCCAGGCAGTGCCCCGGCTGCTGGAGGGCGTGGTGGCGCCGCTCGCCGTGTTCTACGCGGCTCTGGCTCTGCTCGGGCTGACGGGCGCGCTGGTGGCGGCGGTGGCCTGGGTGTACCTGGGAGTCGCCTGGCGGCTGGTCCGCGGTGTCCGGGTGCCCGCCACGATGGTCCTCGCGGCCATCGCGATCACCGCGCGGGCCGCGGTGGGCCTCTGGACGGGGAGCTGGGTGGTGTACTTCATCCAGCCCGAGCTGGGCACGATCTGCATCAGCATGGCGTTCCTGGCCTCGGTGCGGCTCAACCGGCCGCTGGTGCAGAAGCTCACCCTCGACTACATCCACCTGCCGTCGGCCGTGCTCAAGCACGAGCGGATGCGCAGGTTCTTCGCCCGGATCACGCTGCTGTGGGGGTTCGTGCTGCTCGCCAACTCGACGGTGAGCATCTACCTGGCGCTGCACGAGTCGCTCGGCACGTTCATGCTGCTGCGCACCTCAGCCGTGGCCGCGATCAGCGGGCTGGCCGTCGCGTTCTCGATCTTCGCGTTCAAGCGGGTCCTCCGCCGCCTGCACGTGTCCCACGCCTGACCGCTCGGCCAGCAGGAACGCCCCGCACATCCCCATGACGAGACCTGTCAGCGTCTCGAACAGCTGCACCAGCCCGAGCGCGCCGCCGGGCTCCCCGCCGAGCGGGGCACCCGTGACCGTGATGATCATCGCGTACAGGCCCCAGCCGAACATCGTGCCGCTGCCGAGCCAGGCCATCGCCACGGGCCGCCAGATCGGGCCGCGCCCCCGCGCCCGGACGACGACGAGCAGCGCCACGCCCGCGCCGATGGCGAGCAGGCCCTTCAGCCCGTCCTGGACGGCGCCGACGAAGGAGCTGGGAGCGCCCGCCACGGCGGCCGGGAGCCCGGCGTCGCCACCGAACGCCCAGTACAGGCGCGCCCCGCCGAGCAGGACCGTCATTCCCAGCGCCCCCACGGCCACGACCCGCTGGAACGACGCCGACGGGCCGGCGTGACGCCGTAGGGCCGGCGCCGACAGCGGGTACGCCCAGCGGTCGCGGGCATACAGGGCGAACGCCGTCAGCAGGCAGACGCCCTGGCCGATGAACCCGCCGTACACCATGGCGTACACCCACGGCCGGATCGGGCCGCCGGTCTCCAGCAGGGACGGGCCCTCGACGAGGAGGGCGAGCGGCACCGTCGCGACGACGATGCCGAGCAGGCCGGACGCCACCCAGAGCGGCAGGAGCACCAGCCACGCGGGCAGACGCCTGCCCCAGCGCATGGTGAACGACAGGGCCAGCACCAGGGCGACGGCGTCCATGGCGAAGGTCATGGCGTTCAGCCCCACCATGGCCGGGTCGTCCAGGAACGCGGGGTCGTCGACGCCCACCGCACGGCCGGTCAGCCAGAGGGTCTTGATGGTCAGGTACGGCAGCGTGGCCGCCATGGCCACGATCGCGGCGGTGATCCGTCCGATCCCCGGCGTCCCGGGCCTTCCCGGCGCGCGGTGGTGATCGGTCGTGGGCTGTGTCATGGCCCCAGGCTCGCGGCCGGCGCGGGGCCGGACCTCCCGGTGTGAGGGGATCGCCCTCCCCCGCCCGGGGGAGCCGGTCAGATGAGGGGGAAGCCGCTCAGGGCAGCTTGACGGTCAGCTCGAAGCCGGTGTCCTCGCGGGGCCCGGCCGTGAGGGTGCCGCCCGCCAGCCGTACGCGCTCCCGCAGCCCCTCCAGGCCGAGGCCGCCCGGCACGGCGACGGGACGGGCCCGCGAGGGCCCGTTGCGCACGGTGACACGGCCGGGCGAGACCTCGACCGTCACCGGGGCGCCCGGCGCGTGCTTGGCCGCGTTCGTCAGGCCCTCCTGGACCACGGCGTGCGCCAGGGCGGGCGCCGCTCCCTCCGCCGGCCGCAGAGTGATCACCATGCCGGAGGCGCGGGCCCGCTCGACCAGCGCCGCCACATCCTCCCCCACGGGCGTCAGCGGCGGCGGCCCGGCGTCGTCGCCGAGCAGCCCGATGATCTGGCGCAGCCGCTCGGTGGCGTCGGCCGCCGCGACCCGCAGCTCGCCCGCCGCCCTGACCTGGGAGCCGTCCAGGCCGGGCGACATCTCCAGCCCCGCGGCCCGCACCGCGATGAGTGCCAGGTCGTGACCCAGCGAGTCGTGCATGTCACGGGCGATCCTGGCCCGCTCGCGCAGCCGGGCCTGCGCCGCGACCGACAGCGCCGCCTGCTCGCGCTGCTGGAGGAGCCGCCACCGCACCAGCCCCAGCGTGTACGGCAGGGCGTAGGTGCCGAGGAGCCCGCTGGCCATCGTGATCCACGTCGCCGCCCCGCTCCCCCGCGAGACCGCGAGCCCCGCGCCCACGAGCGCCACCACCGCGAACACGGCCAGGACGCGTCCCCGCCGCACCGGCCGCCGCCCGCACAGGTACGCGTACCCCATCACGAACGGCGAGGCCGTCACGAAGGGAAAGATCTTCACGCCCGGCAGCGCCAGCGGCCAGACGAGGTCGGAGGTGGCGAGCCCCTGCTCGAAGTGCCACGGCCCGAAGGGCAGCAGCAGCAGCACGGCGATCTCCGGCCGGCGCCTGCCGGCGGCCACGGCGAGCGCGGCGAGTGCCATCCGCGGCACGGTCCGGAGGGCGAACGCGCCCGCGTCCTCCAGCGGGTCGGGGCCCGCGGCGGCGAGCGCGACGGACAGCAGCGACCAGAGCAGCACGCAGGAGACGAGCCGGCGGCGGCTCTCGTGGCGCTGATCCTTCACGGGGACGACCGTACCCGCCGCGCCCGGGACGGCGGCCCCGCCGAAAGGCACGCGGGCCCCCTGACGAAGGTCGGGGTAGGGCGCGGGCCCCCGCGGGGGTGGGGCTGGCACCACCTCGGATCCGGATACCCACCCTGCTGTCCTCCCGCCTCCCGGCCGCTTTGATCGTAGGTGTCAGCGGCGGTCGCACCACCGACCCCCACGAAAGTCGGGGGCCTGGTGTGCCGATCGTCGGATGTGCCGTGACCTGCGGGCTTCCTATCGTGCCTGGGGTGCGGGCCCTACCCCGTCCCAGGGACATGCCCGCGCCGGACCGGGGGTTTCCCCGATGTCCCACGGCTCCTCCCGCCACCAGGCTGTGAGGCACGACGATCGGAGTCCCACGCATGTCGCACGCCATCCTCGACCTGGTCCAGCAGGCGATGTCCTCGCCCTGGCTGTACGCCGCGCTGTTCGCCCTGGCACTGCTCGACGGGTTCTTCCCGATCGTGCCCGCGGAGACGTCGGTGATCACCGCCGGGGTGTTCGCCGCGACGGGCGAGACGAACCTGGCCCTGGTCGTGCTGGTGTCCGCGCTGGGGGCTTTCGCCGGTGACCACGTGTCGTACCTGATCGGCAGCAGGGCCGCCGGCCGCCTGCGCGAGCGCAAGGCGCTCGTGTGGGCGCGGCGGGCGCTGGCCGAGCGGGGCGGGCTCGTGCTGGTGATCGCCCGGTACATCCCGGGTGGACGCACCGCGACCACGCTGACCATGGGAGCCGTACGGCACCCGTTGCGCTCGTTCACGTTCTTCGACGCGATCGCCGCCTCCTCCTGGGCGGTGTACTCCGCGCTGATCGGGTTCTTCGGCGGGATGGCGTTCGAGAACGACCCGGTCAAGGGGCTGCTGCTCGGCCTCGGGATCGCCCTGTCCGTCACCGGGGTGGTCGAGCTGGTGCGCTGGGCGCGGAAGCGACGCGCCATCCAGCCTTCCCCGGAACGCCTTCCGGTGGACACGTCCGTTTGACCCTGCCAAGTGACCATCCGAAGCGAGAGGTGAGGACATGACGCTGCTGGCCGCGGTGACAGCCCTGGTCGGTTCGCTGTTCTTCGCGCTGGGCGCCGCGCTCCAGCAGTTCGAGGCGGCCGGCGCGCCCGGCGCGCGAGGGCTGCTCGCGCTGCTGCGCAGGCCGCGCTGGCTGGCGGGCGGCGCGAGCATCCTGGTGGGCGGCGGCCTGCACATCGTGGCGCTCGGCCTCGGACCGCTGACCGTGGTCCAGCCCATGGGGGTGGCCAGCCTGCTGTTCGCGCTGCCCATCGCGGCCACCCTGCACGGCCGCCGGCCCTCGCGTGCCGAGCTGGGCGCCGCCGGCCTGGTGGCGGCGGGGCTCGTCGGCCTGGTGCTGCTGGTGCCGGAGTCGGCCGGGCCGACCGCGCTCAGCCCGGCCGGGGTGGTGACGCTGCTCGCGGTCTCCGGGCTGGCGGCGGCGCTGCTGTGGGCGGGCTCCCGGGTCGCCTCTCCGGCGGGCCGGGCCGCCCTGCTCGCCACCAGCTCCGGAGTCCTGTACGGCGCCACCGCCACGCTCATGCGGGTCCTGGTGGACGGCGCGTGGAACTGGTGGTACCTGCTCGCGCTCCCGGTGCCGGCGCTGCTGGCGCTGGCGATGCTCCAGCGGGCCTACGCCGTCGGCCACTTCGGCGTCTCGTTCGCCTCGTTGCAGATCGCCGACCCGCTCACCGCGGTGGCGTTCGGCGCGCTGCTGCTGGGCGAGCCGCTGCCGACGGGGCTCGCCCCGGTCGCCGCCGCCGCGCTGACCGCGGCGGGCACCGTCGCGCTGGCCAGGACCACCCCCCTGGAGGCGCGCCCCTGACGCACCTCGTCCCTGCCCTTCCTCCTTCCCTCCCTCGACGACCGTCCCCCCTGAAACGGAGCTCCTCCCCATGGCCATGCCCCTCTCCACCGCCGCCACCATCACCCACAGCGCCGACGTCGCCGAGGCCGGGCTCGCCCCCGTCGCCGAGCGGCCGCGCCGCGTCCTCATCTCCACCGACACCTATCCGCCCGACGTGAACGGCACGGCGTACTTCACCCACCGCCTGGCCACCGGCCTGGCCGCGCGCGGCAACGAGGTGCACGTGATCTGCCAGTCGGACGCCGGCCCCGCCGGCGCGGACGTGGTCGACGGCGTCATCGTCCACCGGCTGCGCTCCGCCCCGCTGGTCGTCCACCCCACGATGCGGGTCACGGTCCCCACACGCCTGGACCGGTTGATGGACTCCATCGACCCCGACGTGCTGCACAGCCAGGGCCATTTCGTGGTGGGCCGCGCCGCCATCGCCGCCGCCCGCCGCCGCGGGGTTCCCGTCGTCGCCACCAACCACTTCATGCCCGACAACCTCTTCCAGTTCGGCCACATCCCCACCGGGCTGCGCGAGCGCGCGGGCCGGCTCGCCTGGCGCGACTTCAACCGGGTCTTCCGCCGGGCCGACCGCGTCACCACGCCCACGCCGCTGGCCGCCGGGCTGCTGCGCGACCAGGGCTTCACGGGCGACGTCGAGCCGGTGTCGTGCGGCATCGACCTGGCCCGCTTCCACCCTCACAGCGAGCCGAAGCAGTGGGCGCGCAGGCTGTTCGACCTGCCGGACCGGCCCACCGTGCTGTTCGTCGGCCGCCTGGACGAGGAGAAGCACCTCGGCGAGCTGGTGCGGGCGCTGCCGCACGTGCTCAACACCACCGACGCGCAGGTGGCGCTGGTGGGCCGCGGCAACCAGCGGGAGGTGCTGGAGCGCCTGGCCGCGCGGATCGGCGTGGGCGAGCGGGTGCGCTTCCTCGGGTTCGTGCCCGACGAGAACATGCCGCAGGCGTTCGCGGCGGCCGACGTGTTCGCGATGCCGGGCGTGGCTGAGCTGCAGAGCATCGCGACGCTGGAGGCGATGGCCTCCGGGCTGCCCGTGGTCGCCGCGAACGCGATGGCGCTGCCGCACCTGGTGAACGGCAACGGCTACCTGTTCGAGCCCGGCGACGTCGTCGGGCTGGCGAGCCACCTGACCGCCGTCCTCACCGACGGCGAGCTGCGCGCCCGCCTCGGCCGGACCAGCCGCGAGCTCGCCCGGACGCACGACCACCAGGTGTCGCTGGCCCGCTTCGAGCAGATCTATGACGAGGTGACGCGATGAGCGAGCCGTCCCGGGCGACGCTCGGCGGAGCCGTGGCGGCCACGGTCGCCGCCGCCGGGGCGCTGGCCTACACGGAGGTGGCGCTGCCCGCGCAGCCGCTGGTCAGCGACTACGCCCTGGTGCCCGGAGGGACGATCCCGGTGCTGGGCGGCATGCTGGCCCTCGCCGTGGCCTGCGTCTTCCTGGCGTACGGGCTGGCGCAGCGCGAGCCGTCCCGCTCCGCCGCCGCCCGGGTGCTGCTGGTGGCCGCGGCGGGCGGCCTGATGCTGGGCGCGGTCTTCCCGACCGATCCGGCCGCCTCGGAGATCTCCTCGATGGCCGGCGAGATCCACCGGTGGGCGTCCGCCGTCGTCTTCACCGCCCTGCCGGTCGCCGGCTGGACCCTGGCCCGCGACGCCTCGGTGCCGCGCCGGCGCTCGGGCCCGCACGGCTCCGGCGCGTCCCGCTGGAACGCCGTCCGGGCCGTGAGCGTCACGTCCGCGCTGGTGCTGGCCGCGTTCCTGGCCGCCCACCCGGCCTCCTTCCTGTCTCCGCTGATCGGCGGCGACGCCTACTACGGGCTGCTCGAACGGGGGCTGGTGGTCTCGGAGATCGCCCTCGTCGCCCTCATGGCGGTAGCCGCGGCCCGCCGCGAGCGCACCGCCGTCCCGGACAACGCCTCCTCCCTGACCTCCTCACCGGCTGAGCCCACCCTTCCTGAGCCCGTCGTCCCCCGCGTCCCCGAGACCGGGCGTGATCGGGGCGGGAGCGTGGCGGCCTGACCTTCTCCGGCGCCCCCGGGCACGCGGCATGCTTCGGCCGTGGTCGAAGGATTCCGCGCCTAACGTGGAGCGCATGGTCATCACACGTCACGCCGAGGCCCGGGCAGTGCTCGCGGACACCCGGTACGTCCCGCCGCCCGTACGCCAGGACGCGCCGCCGTACACGCTGGGCTGGCTCAGGGCGCGGGTGTCGCGGTTCAGCAGCGGCGAGACGCACGCGGAGCGGCGCCGGGCCCTGGAGGACCGGCTGGCGGAGCTCGACCCGGCCGCGCTGCGGAGGCGGGCCCGCGAGGCGACGCTGGAGCGGGGCGGCGAGTGGAGGGGCGTGCCCACGCGGGTGCTGGCCGCCGCCCTCGGAGTCCGCGCACCGGTCCCGCTGGTGGAGGCGGTCGCCGCCGGCTACCTGTCCGGCGAGGAGAGCCCCGCGGCGGACGCGGCGGTGGCCGAGCTGGCCGGGCTGCTCGGCGACGGGCCGTCCGTGATCACGGACCTGACGTTGTTGCTCCAGGCCCACGCCGCCACCGAGGGACTCATCGCGAACACCCTCACCCACCGCGAACCCGCCGGCGTCGAAGGGCTGCTGCGCGAGACGCTGCGCCACGACCCGCCGCTCAGGGCGACCCGCCGGGTGGACCGGGCCACCGGTGAGGAGATCGTCATCGACCTCGTCGCCGCCAACCGCGACCCCGCCGTGTTCGCCGAGCCGGAGCGGTTCGACGCCGCCAGGGATGAGACCCCGCATCTGACGTTCGGCCACGGCGTGCGGCCCTGCCCGGCCTCGGCCCACGCGCTCGCGCTCGCGGCGGGCGTCCTCGACGCGCTCCGCCCCGCGCCCACCGCCCCGGCGGGGTCCCCGGCCCCGATGCCCGCTTCCGCGCCCAAGGAGAACTCGTGAGCTTCCATGACCTGCACCGGCCCGGCGACCCGCTGCTGCTCCCCAACGCCTGGGACTACGGCTCCGCCGCCGCGCTCGCCGCCCAGGGGTTCGCCGCGATCGGCACCACCAGCCTCGGCGTGGCCGCCGTGCACGGCCGGCCGGACGCCGCGGGCGCCACCCGGGCGGAGACCGTCGAGCTGGCCCAGCAGATGTCGGGCCTCGATGTCATGGTGACCGTGGACATCGAGGGCGGCTTCAGCGACGACCCGGCCCAGGTGTCGGACCTGGTGGCGTCGCTGGCGGCGCTCGGCGTGGCCGGGGTGAACCTGGAGGACGGCCGGCCCGACGGGACGCTCCGCCCCATGGCCCTCCAGCAGGAGATCATCGAGGCCGCGCTGGGTCACGGGGTGTTCGTCAACGCCCGTACCGACACCTGCTGGCTCAAGACGGGCGACACGCTGGAGCGCGTGCGCGCCTACGGGCACGCGGACGGCATCTTCGTCCCCGGGCTGGGCGACCCCGGCGAGATCGCCGAGGTGGTCGCCGCCACGCCGCTGCCGCTCAACGTCCTATACCAGCCCGGCGGGCCGTCGCTGGCGCGCCTGGCCGAGGCCGGCGTGGCGCGGGTCAGCACGGGGTCGCTGCTCTACCGCGCCTCCCTGCAGGGGGCGCTGGCCGCGGTGCTGGCCGTACAGGGGCGGCCGAGCCCGCCCGTGCCGTCGTACGCGGACGTCACCGCGCTGCTCCCGCGGTCCTGACGCCCGTCGGAGACCGGCCACGGCGGTCGGCCGCTCCCGAGGAGCCCCGCCGTCGCCGGGTCCGGCCGCGATAATCGGGCTATGCGCTTCGAGATCCTTGGCCCGGCGCGGGTCCTGGGCGAGGACCGGGAGCCGGTCCCGCTCGGCGGCCCCCGTCTGCGGGCGCTGCTCGCACTGCTGGCGCTCGACGCGGGCCGGGTCGTCGGAGCGGACCTGCTGGTCGACGGCCTGTACGGCGAGCTGCCCCCGGAGGGCGTGGCGAACGCGCTGCAGTCCCAGGTGTCGCGGCTGCGCCGGGCCCTCGGCAGGGAGCGGGTGGAGTTCCACCCGGCGGGCTACCGGCTGGTGGCGGACCCGGAGGACGTGGACGCCCACCGCTTCGCGCGGCTCGCCGCCGAGGGCAGGCGGGCGCTCGCCGGCGGGGACGCCCGCCGCGCGGCCGGGCTGCTGCACGAGGCCCTGGGCCTGTGGCGCGGCAGGCCCCTGGCCGACGTCCCGCACGCCGGGCCCGCCGCCGCCGGGCTGGAGGAGCTGCGGCTGGCGGCCACCGAGGACCGTGTCCAGGCCGACCTGGAGCTGGGGCGGCACCGGGAGCTGGTGGCCGAGCTGCGCCGGCTCACCGCCGCCCATCCGCTGCGCGAGCGGCCGCACTCCCAGCTCATGCGCGCCCTGTACGGCGACGGGCGGCAGGCGGAGGCGCTGAACGCGTACGAGCAGGTCAGACGGGTCCTCGATGACGAGCTGGGCGTCGAGCCCGGCCCCGAGCTGTCGGCCACCCACGTGGCCGTCCTGCGGGGCGACCTGTCCCTGACGCCGGCCGCGGGTCACCCCGTGGCCGGACTGGTGCGCGCCGGGGAGGGGGGCGAGGCCGGAGAAGGACGGCGGTACGGGGTACGGGCGCAGCTCACCAGCTTCGTGGGCCGGGCCGAGGAGCTGCGCCAGGTCGGCGCGTACCTGCGGGAGACGCGGCTCGTCACCCTGGTCGGCGCGGGCGGCGCCGGCAAGACGCGGCTGGCCCAGGAGGCCGCCGGCCGTGCGGACGGCGACGTCTGCGTCGTGCAGCTCGCGCCGCTGGCGGTCGGCGGGGACGTGCCGAAGGCGGTGCTCACGGCCCTGGGCGTCCGCGAGCCGCTGCTGTCCGGCCCGGGACGCCCGGCCGGTGACCCGGTCGCCCGGCTGGTGGCCGCGCTGGCGGGCCGGGACCTGCTGCTCGTCCTCGACAACTGCGAGCACCTCGTCGAGGCCGCCGCCGAGCTGACCGACGCGCTGCTGGCCGCCTGCCCGGCGCTGCGGGTGCTGGCGACGAGCCGCGAGGCGCTCGGCATCACCGGTGAGCGGGTGCTGCCCGTGGCGCCGCTGAGACTGCCGCCGCCCGGCGCGGCCGGCCTGCTCGGCCACCCCGACGACCTGCTCGGCTACCCGGCCGTCCGGCTGTTCGCCGACCGGGCGGCGGCGGTGCGGCCCGGCTTCTCCGTGGACGTGGCCAACGCTGCGGTGGTGGCGGGCGTGTGCCGGGCGCTCGACGGGCTGCCGCTGGCGATCGAGCTGGCCGCGGCCCGGCTGCGCACGATCAGCCTGGACGATGTCGCGGCGCGGCTGGACGACAGGTTCCGCCTGCTGGCGAAGGGCAGCCGCACCGCGCTGCCCCGGCACCAGACGCTGCGCGGCGTGGTCGCGTGGAGCTGGGACCTGCTCGGCGAGAGCGAGCAGCGGCTGGCCAGGCGGCTGGCCGTGTTCGCCGGAGGCGCGACTCCCGAGGCCGCCGAGCGGGTGTGCGGGGTGTCCGAGGAGGTGCTGTTCGCGCTGGCCGACAAGTCGCTGGTCGAGGTCGTGGACGGGCGCTACCGGATGCTGGAGACGATCCGGGCCTTCTGCGCCGAGCGGCTGGCCGAGGCGGGTGAGACCGAGACGGTGCGCGCCGCCCACGCCACGTACTACCTGGACCTGGCGCTCACCGCCGACCGGCACGTGCGCCGGGCCGAGCAGCTCGCCTGGCTGGCCCGCCTCGACGCGGAGAGCGGCGACCTCGACGCGGCCGTGCGCTGGGCCGCCGAGACGGGCCGCACCGAGCTGGGCCTGCGGCTGCTGGCGGCCGCGGCCTGCTACTGGTGGATGCGGGGACACCGGCTGACCTGCGCGGAGCTGGCCCAGGCGGTGCTGGCCGCGGCGCCCGCGCGGGCGCCCGAGGGGCTGGAGGAGGAGTACGGGATGTGCGTCCTCGTCGCCGCGTGGGGCGGCGAGCCGGACACGTCGCTCCAGGCGCGGCTGGCGGAGCTGCGGCTGCTGCTGCCGCCGGACCTCCTGCCCGCGCGGGTGGAGTTCCTCGCCCTGGTGCTGCCGATGTTCGTCGGTCCGCCGGAGGACGTGGAACGGTTGCGGGAGCTCTGGGCCGGCGCCGGGCAGTCGATGACGCCCTGGTCGCGGGCGCTGTCGCACTGCGGGATGGCGCTGGTCGAGCAGTTCGCGGGCCACCTGGACGAGGCGAGGACGGAGTTCGAGCGGGCGCTGGCCGCCTTCCGGGAGCTGGGCGAGCGCTGGGGGACGACCCTGGTGCTGTCCGGGCTCGGGGACCTGGCGTTCGCTCAGGGCGACTACGTCACCGTGTACGAGCTGGCCGGGCAGGCGCTGGAGACGGCGCGTGAGCTGGGCGCCGTGCCGGACGTGGCGCAGAGCCTGTGCCTGCGCGCGGACGCGGCGGTACGCCTGGGCGACGCCGAGGGCGGGCGGGCCGGGTACGAGCACGCGGACGAGCTGGCGCGGCGGGTCGCCTCCAGCGAGACGACGGCCCGGGCGCAGGTGGGACTCGGGGAGGTGGCGATGCGGCGGGGCGACCTCGCCGAGGCGCGGGCCCGCCTGGAACAGGCGCTGGCCGAGTGCCCCCACGGCTGGTACAGCGCCGAGGACACCCGCGCCCGCATCCTCGCGAGCCTGGAGGAGCTGGGCGAGCTGGAGCGGTCGCCGGCCCCGCCGAGGCACGTGACGGAGGCCGCCGAGGCGGCGGGTGCGTAACCCGGGGTGGCTCAGGGGGCGGCGCCGGCCGGGCAGGTGTGGGCGCGGAAGGGGGTGAGGAGGTGCAGGCGGCGGCCGATCGCCCACAGCGCGCCGGCGGCCTCGACCACCGGCGGCAGAGTCCTCGTCGCCTGGTGCTCGCAGGCGCCCGCCTCGCCACACCTCCTGCCGCTCCACGGCAGGAGCGCTCAGAGGTGAGCGTCGAGGAACGCGGCGGTGGCCTCCACGGCCTGGGTGACGTAGGGCTCCTGGTCGTAGAGGTCGATGTGCCGCTTGGCGTCCAGCCAGACCAGCTGCTTCGGCTCGTCCAGCCTCCGGTACGCCTCCTCGGCGCCCTCGGGCGAGCAGAACCGGTCGACCACCCCGTGGACGATCAGCGCGGGCTTGGGCGACAGGAAGTCGGCGCCCATCATGTTGTCCACGGTGATCAGCTCTCGCACACTGGCCCGCGTGACCTCGTTGGACCAGTGCGGGGAGGCGCCGCGCGGGCCGCCGTAGTAGGCGTACGGCTCGTCGCCGGGCATGGCGGCCTCCCCCTCCTCCGCCACGGCGGGGAGGTACTCGACCGGCCCGCCGTGGTCCTGCCGCTCCAGGGTCTCCCCCAGAGTGGCCAGCGCCGCCTGGTAGTCCATGCCGGAACGCATCGTGTACGGGTTGTTGTACGCCCCGGCGATCCCGGCGAAGACCTTCACCCGAGGCTCGAAAGCCGCAAATTTCAGGGCATATCCGGCGCCAAGGCAGATGCCCACGGCCCCGATCCGCTCCCCGTCCACCTCCGGCCGCGACCGCAGCAGCGACACCGCCGCCCGCAGGTCGTGCAGCTTGCCCTGCGGGTCCTCGTGCCGCCGGGGCCGCCCGCCGGACTCGCCCCAGTTGCGGTGGTCGAAGGCCAGCGTGACGTACCCGAGGCGGGTCAGCCGCTCCGCGTACAGCCCGGTCACCTGGTCGCGCACCCCGGTGAAGGGGCCGGTGAGCACCAGCCCCGGACGCGGCCCCTCGGCCTCCGGCACCTTCAGCTCGCCGGCCAGCGTGACCTCGTCGGCCTGGAAGTCGATTCTCATGCCCCCAGTGTGCGGGCCGCGGGGATCGCCCGCGGCCCGCACAGCGAGCGGATCAGGAGTCGAAGCCCAGCCCCATCCGGTCGAGGGCGCGCAGCCACAGGTTGCGCCGGCCCTCGTGCCGGTCGGCCTGCGCGATCGACCAGCGGGTGAACTGGATCACCCCCGACCGCATCGGCTCCGGCGGGAACGGCACCGGCTTCTCCTTGACCATGCGCAGCTCGGTCCGCTCCGTGCGCTCGCCCGACAGCAGGTCCAGCATCACGTTGGCGCCGAACCGGGTGGCTCCCACGCCCATGCCGGTGTAGCCGGCCGCGTACGCGAGCCGCCCGCCGTGCGCCTGCCCGTAGAAGGCGCTGAACCGGCTGCACGTGTCGATCACGCCGCCCCAGCGGTGCGTGAAGCGCACCCCGGCGAGCTGCGGGAACGTGGCGAAGAAGTGCCGCGCCAGCGTGGTGAAGGTCTCGTCGCGCTGGTCGTACTCCGGCTTGACCAGGCCCCCGTTGTAGTAGACGGCGTCGTAGCCGCCCCACAGGATCCGGTTGTCCTCGGTGAGCCGGTAGTAGTGGAACCGGTTGGCCGAGTCGCCGACGCCCTGCCGGTTGCGCCAGCCGAGGGCGCCGAGCTGGGACGGGGTGAGCGGCTCGGTCATCAGCGCGTAGTCGTAGACCGGCACCACGAAGTGCCTGAGCCGCCGCAGCAGCGGCGGGAACACCCCGGTTCCGAGCGCGACCCGGCGCCCGGAGGCGACGCCGTGCGGAGTGCGCAGGCTGAGCGTGACGCCGTCGTCCTCCAGCGAGCGCACCGGGCTGCGCTCGTACACGCGGACGCCGAGCCGCAGGCACGCCTCGCGCAGCCCCCACGCCAGCCGGGCGGGGTCGAGCATGGCGCAGCCCCTGCGGTCCCACAGGCCGCCCAGGTAGGTGGGCGAGTCCAGCTCGGCCCGCACCTGGTCGCGGTCCAGCGGGACGTGGTCGAGGCCGAGGTCGGCGATGAGGCCGAGGTGCTCGTTCAGGCCCTCCAGCTGCCAGGGCTCGGTGGCGACGTTCAGCTCACCGGTGCGCTCGAAGGCGCAGTCGATGCCGTAACGCCCCAGGGTCGCCTCGATCTCGTCGAGGTTGTCCACGCCCAGCCGTTCCAGCCGGGCGATCTCGTCCGGCCAGCGCTCCAGCCCGTTGGCCAGGCCGTGGGTGAGGGTCGCCATGCAGAACCCGCCGTTGCGGCCCGAGGCCGCCCAGCCGATCCTGCGCCCCTCCAGCAGGACGACGTCCTGCTCCGGGTCGCGTTCCTTGGCCAGCAGGGCGGTCCACAGCCCCGAGAAGCCTCCGCCGACGACGACCAGGTCGGCGCTCGTGTGTCCGAAGAGCCGCGGCAGCGGCTCGGGTCTGGCCGGCGTGTCCAGCCAGTACGGCTTGCGCTCCGCGTCAGCAAGCGCCTTCAGCGGATCCACAAATCCCACTTCCCTACGAAAGTCAGAGTTCTATGAAAAATTGCGGGATCTCAAAGGGTTGATCACCGCGCGGGTTCCCCCCGCCGGTATCCGATCTCGCCTCCCTGTTCTTGGCCGGAGTACGCCGAACCCCCCGCGGGACCGCGGGGGGACGCCTGGTGAAAATGGCAGGGTCAGGTACGGCGGCGGGCCGCGACCGCGTTGGCGATCGCGATGAGCACGCCGATCCCGAAGATCAACGTTCCCATGACGTTGACCTGGGGCGGGATGCCCGTCTTCACGGACCCGATGATCCACAGCGGGAACGTGATGGTGGAGCCGTTGACGAAGCTGGTCACCACGTAGTCGTCGATCGACAGCGCGAAGGCCAGCATGGCCCCCGCCAGCACGCCGGGCAGCACCGCCGGCAGCGTGACCTGCCGGAAGGTGCCCCAGCCCGTGGCGCCGAGATCCCTGGCCGCCTCCTCCAGCGACGGGTCGAGGGTGACCACCCTGGCCCGCACGGTGACGGTGACGAAGGACAGCGAGAACAGCACGTGCGCGATGATGATCGTGCCGGCGTCGCGCGGCAGGTTGGCGGAGACGAACAGCGACAGCAGCGACGCCCCCATGACCAGCTCGGGCGTGGAGATGGCGGCGAAGACGAGGAAGTTGGTCACCCCGCGACCGCGGAAGCGGTGGCGGCCGAGCGCGAGACCCAGCATGGTGCCGATGACGACGGTGATGACCGTGCTCACGACCGCGACGACGAGGGAGTTCTTCAGCGCCGTGGTCAGGTCGGAGATGCCGAACAGCTCGTGGTACCAGCGGAGCGTGAAGCCCTGCCAGCTCGTGTTCGACTTGCTCTTCTTGTCGTTGAACCCGAACAGGATCATCACGGCGATCGGCGACGACAGCCAGACGATGATCAGCCAGGTGTAGGCGTGCAGCAGGCGGTCGCCGATCCGCCGCCGTGGCCCGGCCGTCAGGGTGGCGCTCATCGGGCCGCCGCCTCGAGGACGTTCTCGGTGCCGAGCGCCCGGGCGTAGATGAAGATCCCGACCAGCAGCACCGCCATGAGCGTGAACGACAGCGCCGAGGCCGTCGGGTAGTCGAGGTTCGTGAGGTACTCGGTCTGGATGATGTTGCCGATCATGGTGTTGCCGGTGCCGCCGAGCACCTGGGCGTTGACCGGGTCGGCCGTGGCCGGCACGAACGTCATGAGCACGCCGGCGAACACCCCGGGCAGCGACAGCGGCAACACCACCCGCCGGAAGGCCGCCGCCCGCGAGGCGTACAGGTCCTGGGCGGCCTCGACGACCCTCGGGTCCACCCGCTCCAGCGCCACGTAGATCGGCAGAATCATGAACGGCAGGAAGTTGTACGTCAGCCCGCCCACCACGGCCACCGTGGTGGCCAGCACGTGAAACTCGGGCGGCAGCACCCCCCAGCCCTTCAGGGTGCCGAAGACGATCCCGTCGTCGGCCAGCAGGAACCCCCACGAGATGGTCCGCAGCACGAACGACACGAAGAACGGCAGCAGCAGCAGGAACAGGTACACCGACTTGCGGCTGCCGCCCTTGAAGGCGATCCAGTACGCCACCGGGTAACCGATGACCAGCATCGCCGCCGTGGCCAGGCCGCCGTACCAGAGGGACCGGACGAGCTGGGTGCTGTACCTGCTCAACGCGTCGGTGTAGTTGGAGAAGCTGAACGTCATCGCGAAGCCGTCGATGGCGTTGCCGGTCTGCAGCGACACCGAGGCCATCGCGGCCAGCGGCACCACCAGGAAGACCGCCAGCCACATCCAGCTCGGCAGCGCGAGCAGGTAGGGAGTCAGCCGCTTCATCGTCTACGCCTGGGTGATCGACTGGAAGATCGGGTTGAACACCTGCTCCTGCTGGGTGGTGAGCTTGGTGTAGGTGCGGAGCTTGGCGTAGTCCGCCTCCGACGGGAACATGAGGGGGCTGTCCACCATCTCCTCCAGCGCCTTCTTGTCCTCGCCGGTGGCCTTGGCGGCCTTCTCCCGCAGGAGGTCCTGCACGGCGGGCACCGGGGTGACGAACTGGATGAACTCGTCCAGCTCGGCGGCGACGGCCGGCTGGTAGAGGAAGTCCATGAGCATGAGCGCGTCGACCGGGTTGGCGGCGCCCTTCGGGATGAGCATGTTGTCGGTCCAGATGGTGCCCCCCTCCTCGGGCACCACGAACTTGACGGGCTCACCGGCGAGCTGGCGCTGGAAGACGTCGCCGGACCACGCCATGCTCAGCCAGACGTCGCCCTTGGACACCGCGTCGATGTACGACTGGTCGTAGTACTTGCGGACGATCCCGGCGTCGCGCTGCGCCTTGAGCTTCTCCCCGGCCTTCTTCCAGTCGGCCTCGGAGGAGTTCTCCGGGTCGATGCCGAGGGAGATCATGCCGAAGTTGGCGATCTCCTGGGCGTCGCCCATCATGCCGACCCGGCCCTTGTACTTCGGGTCGAACAGCGCCTCGATGCTGGTGATGTCGTCCTTGACGTACTTGGTGTTGTACGCGATCCCGGTCACGCCCGAGGTGTACGGGACCGTGTAGGTGCTGCCCGGGTCGTAGGAGCGGTTCTTGTACTTGTCGCCGGCGTTGGCCGCGAAGTTCGGCAGCTTGGAGTGGTCCAGGGCGACGCAGTAGCCGAGATCGATCATGTGCTGGAGCTGGACGCCGTTGGTCATGACGACGATGTCGTAACCGAGCGACTGCCCGGCCCGCAGCACCGGGTCGGCCTTGCCGAAGAACTCCGCGTTCTCCTGGATGACCTCCTTGTACTGGTAGGAGATCCCGGTCTCGCCCTGGAACTTCTTCAGCGGCGCCTGGTCCTCGGGCATGTACTCGGGCCAGTTGGCGAACACCACGCGGCCGTGCTTGGTCTGCTGCGACCAGTAGTCCTTGACCGCGTCGGCCTTCGGCGGGGCCGCCTTCTGACCCTGCACGCCGCAGGCGGCCAGCGCCAGGCCGGCGGCGGACAGGCCCGCGAGACGGAAGGCGTCGCGGCGGGTACGGGGCCGGGTCATGCCCCTCAGCAGGGCGGGGTCGTGCTGGTGGTCCATGGGGTGGTTCAACTTCCTATCGCGTAAGAGTGCTGCGCCGGCCACGACAGCCAGACCGGGTCGCCCCGCTCGGCCGTGGTGGTCGCGTCGTGCGCGTTCTGCTGGAACACCGTGACCTCGGCCCCGTCCCCGACGCGCACGGCGTAGCTGTTGTACGTGCCCAGGTAGACCACCTCGCTGACGGTCCCCGGCACGACGCTCACGTCGCCGTCCGGCTTGTCCAGGGTGATGGTGATCTTCTCCGGCCGGACGGTGAGGGTGACGTCCCCGTCACGGTCCGGCACGAGGACCCGGCCCCCGCCGACCTCCAGCACCCCGCCGGCCGCGGTGCCGGTGAGCAGGTTGGAGGTGCCGATGAAGCCGGCGACGAACGCGGTGGCCGGCCGCTCGTAGATCTCCCTCGGCCCGCCGAGCTGCTCGACCAGCCCGTCGTTCATGACGGCGATCCGGTCGCTCATGGTGAGCGCCTCGTTCTGGTCATGGGTGACGTACACGAAGGTGATGCCGACCTCGCGCTGGATCCGCTTGAGCTCGATCTGCATGGCCTGACGCAGCTTGAGGTCGAGCGCGCCGAGCGGCTCGTCGAGCAGGAGCGCACGCGGCCGGTTGACCAGGGCGCGGGCCAGCGCGACCCGTTGCTGCTGGCCGCCCGACATCTCGCGCGGCCGGCGCTTCTCCCTGCCGGTCAGGTCGACGATCTCCAGCATCTCGCCGACCCGCCGCCTGATCTCGTCCTGCGGCGTGCGCCGCTGCTTGAGGCCGAACGCCACGTTGTCCCACACGTTCATGTGCGGGAACAGCGCGTACGACTGGAAGACCATGTTGACGTCACGCCTGTTCGGCGGGACGTTCGTGACGTCGTGGCCGTGCAGCCTGACCACGCCGCTCGACGGCTCCTCGAAGCCGGCGATCATCCGCATGGTCGTGGTCTTGCCGCACCCGGACGGGCCGAGCAGGGAGAAGAACTCCCCTTCGGCGATGCCGAGCGTGACACCCTTCACCGCCTGAACGACCTCGCCGTGCGAGAGGTACTCCTTGACGACGCCGTCGAGTTCGATCGCGTTCAGCTCGGCCATGTTCCGGATCTGTCCTTGTCGCGCTTATTCGCCGATGTAGTGCATGACGTGCTTGACCCTCGTGTAGTCATGCAGACCGAACACCGAGAGGTCCTTGCCGTAGCCGGAGTGCTTGAAGCCGCCGTGCGGCATCTCCGACACGAACGGGATGTGCGTGTTGACCCACACCACGCCGAAGTCGAGACGGTTCGACATGCGCATGGCGCGGCCGTGGTCCGAGGTCCACACCGAGCCGCTCAGGCCGTACCTCACGTCGTTGGCCTTGGCCAGCGCGTCTGCCTCGTCGGTGAACGTCTGGACGGTGATGACGGGCCCGAAGACCTCGTTCTGCACCATCTCGTCGTCCTGCCGCAGCCCGTCGACGATCGTGGGGGCGAAGAAGTAGCCCTTGTCGCCGACGCGGTGACCGCCGGTCAGCACCTTGGCGTGCGCCGGGACCCGCTCGACGAAGCCCTGCACCTTGGCGAGCTGGTCGGCGTTGTTGAGCGGGCCGTACAGGGCGTCCGCGTCGGACAGGTCGCCCGTGACGGTGCCGGCCGCGGCCTCGGCGAGCGCGGCCACGAACTCGTCGTGGACGCTCTCCTGGACCAGCACGCGGCAGGCCGCGGTGCAGTCCTGGCCCGCGTTGTAGAGGCCGGCGGTCGCGATGTCCGAGGCGGCCTTGCGCAGGTCCTTGACGTCGTCGAAGACCACGACGGGCGCCTTGCCGCCGAGCTCCAGGTGGACGCGCTTGAGGTCGTCGGCCGCGCTCCTGGCCACCGACATGCCCGCGCCGACGGAGCCGGTGATGGCGACCATCGCGGCCGTCGGGTGGCCGACGACCAGCGCGCCGGTCTCCCGGTCGCCGGTGACGACGTTGAAGACGCCGGCGGGCAGCACGTCGCCGAGGATCTCGGCCAGCTTGAGCGTGGAGGCCGGGGTGGTGTCGGACGGCTTGAGCACGACCGTGTTGCCGGCGGCCAGCGCGGGGGCGATCTTCCAGACGGCCATCATCATGGGGTAGTTCCACGGCGTGACCTGACCGACCACGCCGATGGGCTCGTGCCGGATGACGCTGGTGTGGTCGGCGAGGAACTCACCGGCGGTCGGCCCCTCCAGCGTGCGTGCCGCGCCCGCGAAGAACCGGAAGTGGTCGGCGGCGACCGGGGTCTCGTCCTCGGCCATGCGGGCGCGCGGCTTGCCGGTGTCACGGCACTCGGCCTCGTTGATCTCGTCGGCCCGCGCGTCGATCGCGTCGGCGACCTTGAGCAGCAGGTTCGCCCGCTCGCCCGGGGTGGTCCGCCCCCATGACTCGAAAGCGGCAGCCGCGGCGGCGTAGGCAGCGTCGACGTCCTCGGCTCCGGAGATCGGGGCCTGGACGTAGGCCTCGCCGGTGCACGGGTCGATGATGTCGGAGAATCGGCCGCTCTTGGCGTCCACGAACTCACCGTTGATGAAGTTCTGCAGACGGGTGGTCAAGGTGATGACCTCCTGGTGAGGTGGCTGAGATGCCGCGACTCTTACAGAGTGGTTGCATCCGGGACAAGGGATTTCGTGGCGAAGATACCAAATTGCTACGAATTCGCTTGACAGGGCGTCGAGAACTGACAACATGTCGCACCAGGACGGCAATGGAACGGGAACGCGCCCGTAACGCGCGCCGCTAGGAGGACTCGCTCGCGATGACGACCCCGCCACGCGCACGCCGCGGCAGTGACACGGCGCCCGGACAGTTCACGCTCGACGACCTGTCCAAGCGGATCATCGAGCAGCTCCAGATCGACGGGCGCATGCCGTACGCGGCGATCGGCAAGGCCGTCGGCCTGTCGGAGGCGGCCGTCCGCCAGCGGGTGCAGCGCCTCCAGGACTCGGGGGTCATGCAGATCGTCGCGGTGACCGACCCGCTGACCCTGGGGTTCCCGCGCCAGGCCATGATCGGCGTGAACATCGAGGGCGACCTGGAGTCGGTCGCCGACGAGCTGGCGGCCATCGACGAGATCGACTATGTCGTCCTCACGGCCGGCTCCTTCGACGTGATCGTCGAGGTCGTGTGCGAAGGCGACGGCCACCTCCTCGACATTCTCAGTAAAATTCGGGCAATTCCTGCGGTTCGCGCCACGGAGTCGTTCGTCTACCTGAAACTCCGGAAGCAGACGTACTCATGGGGCACCCGCTGACCCTTTGTCACACAGGTCCCAATCGCGCCACCGCTCTCACCGGTGCGCCGTCGGCCGCGGGCAGTCGCAGCGGCATGAGCCAGACCTCCACCGCCCTGCCCTCCACCTGAGCCGCCAGCACGCGGTCGAGCCCGGTCAGGTTCTCCGCGATGACGGCGTGGGCGCCGCACAGCACCCGGTGCGCCGGGAAGTCCTCCGCGGGCGTCGGGTCGACGCTCAGCGCGTCCACCCCGACGGTCGTGACGCCCCGCTCCACCAGCAGCCGCGCCGCCTCCTCCGTCAGGTACGGGTGCGCCGCGTAGGCGCCGGTGCCCCAGTGGACCGACCAGCCCGTCGCCACCAGCACGATCGGCGGGACCCCGCCGGCCGGCACCGCAACGAACGCCGCCGGCCCGATGGCCGCGCGCGGCTCCAGTCCCCGGGCGTCCACCACGACCGCCGGGCCGGCGAACCGCTCCAGCGGCAGCTCGTCCAGCGCCGGCAGCGCGTCGTCGATGTGGAAGGGTGCGTCCACGTGGGTGCCCGACTGGGAGCCCAGGTGCAGCGCCAGCACGTTCACGCCGTCACGCGCGGCCGTGAGCGCCGGTCCGACCGTCACCTCGGGGTCACCGGGGTAGACCGGCATCCCGGTGACGATCGGCACCGACAGATCCACGAGTTCAGCGGTCATGGCGCCATCGTCACACGGGCCGCTCGGCCGCCGCGCCGACGATCGGGGGACCGGGCGTGTCCGCCGCCGCCCGCACCAGGCGCGTCTCCTTCACATTCAGTTGCCGAGCTGGATGGTGGCGATCTCCCAGGGCCGGAGGGGGAGGCGCACGGTGCCGTCCGTGATCGGGAGCGGGTCGCCCGGGCGGCCGCGGAGGTCGGCGTGGCGCGCTCGGGTGAAGGAGCCCTCCACCACGGCCTCCGTCGGCTCCGGGGTGAGGGCGACGATCCGCAGCTCCCTCCAGTCGTCGCGGAGCCGCAGGGAGGTCATCACCACGCCGTCGCCCGTGACCGACAGGCCGGGGGCGGCCGGGGGCAGCGCGAGCGACGGGTCGCCCGTGCCGGGCACCGGGAGCAGGTCGTGGCGGAAGGTCTCCGCCGCCGGCGGCACCGCCTCCCAGCCTCCCTCCTCCCCGCCGCCCTCGTACGGCATGAGCGCCAGCGTGACGGAGCGCAGCCCGCGCGACTGGGCGGCGGGCGTCGGGAGCTGGGGACCGGCGGGCTCCGGGCGCAGGGCGTGGCGGTTGCGCGACAGGTAGCCGATGGAGCGGAGCAGGGTCAGCGCCAGCTCCGTGCCCTCGCCCTGTCCCGCGCCGCCCCAGGCGGAGCCGTCCACGAGCTCGTACTCCGTGACGTGCTCCAGCAGCGCCGCCACTCCCCCGGCGGCCACCCACGACGAGGCCGGGAAGGTGGGCAGCGGCTCCTCGCCGCAGCCGCCCTCGGCGGTCAGGCCGCGGGTGACGACCGCGAACTGGCCCTCGGCGTGCGAGGCCGTCGCCGGCGCGGGCAGCGGCACATGCAGCCTGACCCGGTGGTCGTCGCAGCGGTTGTCGAATGCCACCCGCAGGCGGACGAACGGCTCGCCGGTCCGGAGCTCGACGCGGGTGTCCACGACGATCTCCTCGGTGGCGCCGCTCCGAGCGGGCGCGGGCAGCTCGGGCGTGCCCTCGATGCCGGCTCCCGCCGCGGGCCACCGGTACGTACGGCGCACGTCCAGGGCGGCGACCAGCGGGCCGGAGCAGACCGGGACGACCTCGACGGTCTCGGGGGCGGAGACGATCCGGTCCTCGGCGGGAGGCGCGTGGTTGTAGCTGTCGCCGACGTCGCCGCCGTCCACGACGCGGGCGGCGCCGGTGAGCGTGACGCCGCCGGCGGAGGTCAGCGTCAGGGTTCCGTCCTCCGCCACCTCGACGCGGAGGAGCCCGTTGTCGAGCGCCCCGTCCTCGATCCGTACGCCGTCCGGCGCCTCGTGGGTCTGCGGGGCGACGGCGGAGCCGTTGGAGCCGGCCCGGACGGCGACCGGCGGCTCCGGGCGGAGGCTCGTGTGGCCGAGCGGCGGAACCTCCACCAGGGCGGCCACCTTGCGGCGGGGCTCGGCGACGATGCGGACCCGCGTCACTCCCTCGACCGCGTCCCGCACCTCGGCCACGTTGAAGGCGGTGCGCGGCTCCCGCGCCACCTCGAAGGTGAGCACCCCGTCCTCGACCGACCAGCCCGTGATGTGCTGGCCGTACAGCTCGGTCCCGTGGACGAACGTCAGCGCCGTGGCCGGGTCCATCTCCTCGTCGAGCAGCAGCGTGGGGGCGTACTCCAGCGGCTGGACGGGCACGGGGGCGCCCGTGGCGTCCACCAGCGGGTCGTGCCCGGCCATGTCCACGTGGACGACGCCGCGCCGGGTGGCGGGCGTGGGGTTGACGACGAGCACCCCGCCGGAGGGGACCGTGGCGGCCAGCTTGGCGGTCACCATGTCGCGGACTGCGTGCCCGAGGTGCTCGGCCTCGGCGATGCGCGCGGCGACCTGCTGGGCGGTCTCGTCCACGCCGCAGCCGGTGACGGAGTCGTGGCCGCTGGCGTCGACGAGCCGCCACCACGCCATGTCGAGGAACCGGCCGGGCCACGCGTCGCCCCAGAGGGCGGCCAGCGGCTCGGCGTAGCGCTCGACCATGCGCTCGGCGCGGCTCATGGCCTGCTTGACGTGGGCGCGGACGGAGATGACGCCGGGCAGGATGTTGGCGCGGGCGTGGGAGCGCAGCTCGCCCTCGACGCGCGGCAGGCCCTCGACGGACCCGCCGTCGCCGTACGCCGTGACGTAGCCGGACAGGGTGTCCATGCGGGCCCCGATCGCGGCCACCATGCCGGGCAGCCCGCGTACGGGTGCCGAGTGGTCGGTGCCGTACATCGCGAGCAGCGCGCCCTCGGGCCCGTGCCACTCACGCATGCGGCGGGTGAACACGGCCGCCCGCTCGGCGAGGCGCTCCGGGTCCTCGAACAGGTGGGCGCCGTTGCCGTAGCCGCCGATGGGCAGGTACTGGGCGCGCACCGCGGTGCCGTCGGGAGCCGTCCAGGCGAACGCGTCGGACACCACGGACGACGGCACCCCCCGGTAGACGCAGGCGTACAGGAGCCCGGCCTTCCGCAAGATCTGCGGCATCTGCGCGGTGTGGCCGAACATGTCCGGCAGGTAGCCCACGGGCATGGCGCCGCCGAGCTTGTCGGCCCGGTCCATGCCGAGCTCCAGGTTCCGGATGATGTTCTCGCCGGAGCACAGGAACTCGTCGAGCAGGATCTGCCACGGTCCGACGGCGAGACGCCCCGACTCGACCAGCGCCGCCACGCGGTCGCGCTGCTCGGGCCGGACCTCCAGGTAGTCGTCCACGCAGGCGAGCTGCCCGTCGAGGGTGAAGTGGTAGCCGGGCTCGCGCTCCATGGTGTCGAGCACCTCGTCCAGCAGCGCCACGAGCCGAAGCCGGAAGCGCTGGAACGGCTCGTACCACTCGCGGTCCCAGTGCGTGTGCGGGACCACCACAATGTCGTTCGAGCCGGTCACGCTGCTTCCCCTCCGATCGGCAGTCCGTGCTGTACGGCGTAGCGGGCGGCGATCCGCTGGGCCGTGACGATGTCCTCCAGGGCGCCGGCCGCGCCGGTGAGCGGCTGCTCGCCCTCGGTGACGTAGGCGTGGAAGGCGGCGAGCTGCGTCTCGAACGCCTCGGTCACCTCCCGCCACTCGGTGCGTCCCTCACCGCCGGGATCGGCGCCCGGCGTGACGACGGTGAGCGTGGTGGGCGCGTTGACCAGGTACGGGGCGGGGAAGGCCAGCTCCAGGGTGCCCCGGTCGTGGTGGATGGCGACCGTCTCCCGGTAGGCGGGGTAGTCCTCCAGGTAGTGCCAGCGGATGGAGAACCGTCCGGCGGCCGGGAGCGTGCCGGCGATCTCCACGGAGCCGGGGGCGGGGCCCCAGGTCTCGACATGGGAGATCTCGGCCGGGGAGCCGGTGAACCTGCGCAGCAGCGACAGGTCGTGGCAGACGGAGCCGAGGGCCACGCCGTACAGGGCGCGGACGGACTCGGGGGCCTGCTCGCCGAGGGCGCGGGAGACCAGGGCGTCCTCCTCGGCGCGCAGCGAGGCGAGCAGCGCGGGGTCCAGGTCGCCGGCCCGGGTCAGGCCGGCGAAGGCGAGCTGCGACCCGGCGCTCGGGTGCAGCACGGTCACCTCGACGGACCGGACGGCCTCGGGCCCGCCCAGCTCGGCCAGCAGCCGCTCGGCCCGCCGCACGGCGGGGTCGTACTGCTTCATGTAGCCGACCATGAGCCGCCCCTCGGGCAGCGCGGCCACCTCCGCCCGGGTCAGCGCCAGGGGCTTCTCGCACAGCACGGCGTGACCGGCGGCCAGCGCCTGCCGTACCGGCTCGCCGTGGGAGCCCGAGGCGAGCATGACCAGGGCCTCGAACCCGCCGCCGGCGAGCATGTCCTCCAGGGACGTGTAGCGGCCGGGGGCGCCCAGGCGGTCGCCCACGGCGCCCGCGAGCGTGGGCGACAGGTCGCACACGGCGGTCACCTCGAACAGGTCGCGGCGCCTCGACAGCAGCGGCGCGTAGACCGCCTGCGTGACGGCTCCGCATCCGACCAGCGCGATCTTCAGAGTCACAGTCCCAGCTCTCTCAGCTTCTCCCGGTTGGCTGCCTGGTCGGCGATGTTGCGCTCGACCGTGCGGCGGCCGGGCAGGGTGTCCTGCTCGATGATCACCCAGCCCTGGTACCCGATGTCGTCCAGCGCCCGGACCACTCCGGGCAGGTCAAGCTCGCCCTCGCCGAGCTGGGCGAACCCGCCGCGGCCCATCAGCTCGCGCAGGTCCGCGCCGTCGGCGATCGCCTGGGCGAGGATCTCGGTGTCGCCGTCCTTGATGTGGACGTGCCCGACGCGGCCCGCCCAGTCGCGCAGCGCCGCCACCGGGTCGCCACCGGCGAGCAGCAGGTGGCCGGTGTCGAGGCAGAGCGGCACGTCGGTCAGCTCCAGCAGCCGCTCCACGTCCTCGGGGGTCTCGACGTACGTGCCGAGATGGTGGTGGAAGACGGGTTCGAGGCCGCGGTCGCGGCAGCGCTGGACCGCCTCCTGGACGCGGGCGGCGTACGCGGGCCACTCGGAGGCGGGCAGCCCTGGAGCGTTCCCGCCGGGGCGGGCGAAGCGCTCGGGCGAGCCGGAGCAGGCCAGCGTCGGCCGGGGCGCGAGGTGCGCCGGGGCTGGTGGCGCGGCGGCGAACACGTCGAGCGTGGCGTCGAGCGTGACCAGGCTGCGCCGGAACGCCTCCGCGTCGTGGTAGGCCAGGTCGGCCCAGCCGCCGGCGAGCAGCAGCCCGCCGAGCCGGTCCGCGATGTCCCCGGCGGTGCCGAGGTAGCCGAGCGGGCCCAGGTCGATGCCCTCGTAGCCGGCGTCGGACAGCGCGCGCACCATCTCGCCGGCGCTCAGCGGCGGCGCCTCGGTGGCCAGCTCGAACACTCCGAAGCTCACGGGGGCGTTGGCGACGCTGATCATTCGCGTGTTCATGGCTGCTTGTTCACTCGCATAGCGCGATCACCTCGTTCTCGTAGGTTTCCAGCCGGTGCCGGCCCTCGCCGGCGGGCACCAGGGTCCGGGCGCCGCGGATGACCTGCCGGGCGCCGCCGGGGCGGACCAGGACGAGGCCGTCGGCGTCCAGGGCGAGCAGTTCGTCGCCGAGCCGGAGCAGCAGCGGCTCCCCCGGCCCCGCCGAGATCGCGGTACGCCCGGCGGCCACGGCCCCGAACGCGGCGGCCGGGTCCTCGGCCAGCACCCACGTGGTGGGCGAACCGGGCAGGCCGTCGTCGCCCGGCCGGTGGAAGTCGCTGGCCCCGATCGCCACCAGGTCGTCGCGCCAGGCGTCGGCCCAGGCCAGGGGCGCTCCCCAGCGGCGGTCCCACCAGCCGGAGTGCCACACCTCGGCCACGTGCGGCCGCTCGGCGAGGGGCTGCAGCC
Source organism: Nonomuraea sp. NPDC005501 (assembly GCF_040605905.1). NCBI lineage: Bacteria > Bacillati > Actinomycetota > Actinomycetes > Streptosporangiales > Streptosporangiaceae > Nonomuraea > Nonomuraea sp. NPDC005501. The sequence continues at coordinate 34,544 of NZ_JBEXDT010000032.1, forward strand.
AGGCGCAGTCGCCGCCGAGCGGATGGTTGATCGACATCAGGCCGCCGTGGTCGCGGGCGTGCCGGGCCCAGGAGTCGGCGGGCCGGCGGAAGTCGACCCAGCCGACGTCGCCGAACACGTTGGCGTGGCCGCGGTCGGTGGTGACCTCCTGGCCGGGCAGCAGGGTGATGCCCCGGTCGGCCGAGGTCAGCTCGGGGTGGTGGCTGACCGTGTTGTGGTCGGTGACGGCCAGGAAGTCGAGTCCCCGGCCGCGGGCCAGCGCGGCCAGCTCGCCGACGGTCAGCGAGCCGTCACTGTGGACGGTGTGCGAGTGGAAGTCTCCGGCGTACCAGCGCAGGCCGTCCACGGCGGGGATGTCGCGGCGCGGCGGGCGTTCGGCGACGGGCGGCTCGGCCGTGACCGGGGCGGGCGGCGCCGTGTCCGCGACGGTGATCTCCAGCGTGCAGTCCAGGCCCTCGGGAGGGACGCGGTGCAGCCGCAGCCACACCTGCCACGGGCCGGGCTCCAGGGGGCCGGGCAGGTAGCCGGGCGTCGCCCACTCCTCCGTGATCGTGTACGTGTCCCGGGCGCCGCCCGACCAGCCGCGAAACCCTCGCGGGCTCCCGCCGCCGAGGTCGAGCACGCCCCGGGACCGGTCGTAGGACAGCGCCACGGTCACCGCCGCGGCCCCGGCCGGCACCTCGAACGGCACTTCCCGGAGCATGCTCTCCAGCCGGTCGTCGAGGGTCCAGTGCCCCCGGATCACGCTCATCCCACCAGCTCCCCGTCGCGGTAGACCAGCGCCCGGTCGCGGCGCGGCACGGCGAAGCCCTCGTCGCCGACGGCCGGCTCGCTGCCCTCGGGCACGACGGCCTGCACGGTGACGTCGTTGACGTCGAGGGTCACCAGGTGGGAGGCGCCGAGGTTCTCCACGATCACCACCTTCCCGGCCAGCGAGCCCTCCGACGAGCCGTCCGCGGGCTTTGCCGCGTAGGCGTTGTACTCGGGCCGTACGCCGTAGACGACCTTCTCGCCGTCCGTCAGCAGCCCGGCGGCCGAGGTGGGCACGGGCACGGTACGGCCGGCCACCTCCAGCGTGTCACCGCGGACGACGGCGTCGAGCAGGTTCATGGGCGTGGAGCCGATGAAGGACGCGACGAACGTGTTGGCGGGCCGCTGGAACACCTCGGCCGGGGTGCCGATCTGCCGGATCACGCCGGCCTCCATCACGGCCATCCGGTCGGCCATAGCCAGCGCCTCGGCCTGGTCGTGGGTGACGAAGACGGTGGTGACGCCCAGCTCGCGCTGGAGCTTCTTCAGGAACGTACGGGCCTCCAGGCGCAGCCGGGCGTCCAGGTTCGACAGCGGCTCGTCGAACAGGAACGCCTGCGCCTGGGTCGCCATGACGCGGGCCAGCGCGACGCGCTGCTGCTGGCCGCCGGAGAGCTGGCCGGGCCGCCGGTCCATCAGGTGCTCCAGGCCGAGCCGGGCCGCGACCTCGCCCGCCCTGCGGTGGCGCTCGGCCTTGGGGACCTTCTTGATGCGCAGCGGGTAGGCGACGTTGTCGGTGACGTCCATGTGCGGGAACAGCGCGTAGTCCTGGAAGACCATGGCGATGTCCCGGGCGCCTGGCTGCACGGAGGTCACGTCGCGCTCGCCGATGACGACCGAGCCGCCGGTGGCGGTCTCCAGCCCGGCGATCGTGCGCAGCAGGGTGGTCTTGCCGCACCCGGAGGGGCCGAGCAGCGCGAAGAACTCGCCGTCGGGGATGACCAGGTCCAGCGCGTCGAGCGCCTTGACGCCGCCGGGGTAGACCTTGGTCAGCCCTCGCAGTTCGATTGCCGCCATTACCGCTTGATCCCTCCGTGGAAGCGGAAGCCGTACTTCTTGCTGACGAACAGGTACATGAGCACCACGGGCACCGAGTAGAGCAGTCCGAACGTGGACAGCAGCCGCAGGTTCGCCTGGCCGCCCTCGGTGTAGAGCGTGTACATGATGACCGCCGCCGGCTGCTTCTCCACGTCGCTGAGCAGCAGGTACGGCATGAGGAAGTTGCCCCAGACGTTGGCCACGGCCCACACCGCGATCGTCGCCAGGCCGGGCCGTACCAGGGGGACGACCACGTGCGCGACGATCTGCAGCGGCGAGGCGCCGAAGACCCGCGCCGACTCCTCGTACGACTTCGGCGTGGAGTCCATGAAGTCCTTGAGCATGAAGATCGCCGCGGGCAGCAGGCCGCCGGTCAGGATGAGGATCAGCCCGAACTGCGAGTCGATGAGGCCGAGCTCGACGGCGAGCTGGAACAGCGGCACCATCGCGGCCGTGCCCGTGATGATCGACGAGAGCAGCAGCAGCGCGTAGAGCAGCGCGTCCCGGCCGGGCAGGCGCACGCGGCTGAGCGCGTAGGCGGCCAGCGCCGACAGCAGGACCACGAGCAGGGCCGTGCCGACGGACAGCAGCAGCGAGTTGTACAGCGACGGCAGCGCGTAGGGGTGATCCAGGATGGCCTGGAAGTTGTCGAAGGTGAAGTCCGGCATGCGGACCTCGTAGGTGGGGTCGCTGGTCAGCGGCGCCGACGCCAGCCACAGCAGTGGGATGGTGAAGAAGGCGAGCAGCACCGCGGTCAGCGTGTAGAAGCCGATCCGGCCCAGCACGAAGCGCGTCATTTCTTGCTCCTGAGCAGGCGCAGGTAGAACACCGCCACGACCAGGTTGATCAGCAGGATGGCCGTGGAGACCGCGGCGCCGTAGCCGAGCTGGCCGCCCTGCAGGGCGACCTTGTAGACGTGGACGGCCAGCACCTCGCTCTTCCCCTCGGGGCCACCCGCGGTGATCATGAACGGGGTGAAGTCGTTGAACGTCCAGAGGCTGATCAGCAGCAGGTTGGTGAGGATGTGCCCCTTGATGTGGGGGAAGACCACGTCCCTGAGCTGCTGCCAGCCGGAGGCTCCGGCCAGGCGGGCGCTCTCCAGGTGCGAGGGCGGCACGTTCCCGAGGGCCGCGCCGTACAGCATCATCGAGAACGCGGTGCCGCGCCAGGTGTTGAAGATGACGATGGACAGCATCGGGTGTTCGAGCAGCCAGGCGTAGTCGCCGGTGGCGAGCAGCGCGTTCAGCGTGCCGCCGTCGGCGTCGAGCAGGGCCACCCACAGGAACGACACGACGGCGCTCGGCAGGATCCAGGCCAGGATGACCAGGCCCTCGACGATCCGCCTGAGCGGCCCGCGCCTGTCGCGCAGCAGCCAGGCGATCGTGAACCCGAGCCCCACCTGGCCGATCACCGCCGAGCCGAGCACGAACTGGACGGTCAGCCAGGTCGAGTTCCAGAACGACGGGTCGCCGATCGCCGACAGGAAGTTGTCGAGCCCGACCACCTTCGGGTCGGCGGCGGCGACGCCGGTCAGCCGGTAGTCGGTCAGCCCGAGATAGAGCACCCACAGCGCGGGGAAGACGAGGAAGACCGCGATGAGCAGCAGTGCGGGGGCCACGAAGGCGCCCGCACGCCACCGGCCCAGGCCCGCCGCGTCGACGCTGTAGCGGCGGGCCGTGGAGTCCGTGGCTTCCCCGGCGAGGTCAGGAGGAGACGTTACCTGCGCCACCGACGATTCCTTCGAGCTTCTTCTGGTAGTCGGCGGCCGCCTCGTCCGGCGTCTTGCCGCTGACCACCGCCGAGGTGGCCTCCTGGAGCGCCACCGACACCTGCGGGTAGACGGCGACCGGCGGCCGGTAGGCCGTGAGCGGCAGCACCTTCTCCGAGATGAACGTCAGCAGCGGCTCGCCGGCCAGGATCTCCTTGTTGACGTCGCTGCGCGGGGTGATGCGCACGTTGCCGTCCTTGGTCTCCTCCTTCAGCGCCTCGGGCGACAGCGTGAAGGCCAGCAGCTCGAAGGCCTCCTTCGGGTGCTTGCTGTTCGGGTTGACCGTGCGCAGCGCGCCGCCCGACATGCTGACGAAGTCCTGGCCGCGGATGCCCTTGCCGGGCTCCATGGCGGGGATGAGGGCGTAGCCGACGCTCTGGTCGCGGTCGGCCATCTTGGCGACGCCGTCCTTGGGGTTGACGACGCCGCGCCAGAAGTAGTCGCCCTCCAGCAGGATGCCGATCTTGCCCTGGGCGAACTGCTGGAACGACTTGTCACGGCCCTTGGCCTCCTGCTGGAGCCGGGGGTCGCCGAGGCCGCTGCCGCCGTAGATCTTCTGGTAGAGGCCGAGGACGTCCTTGACCGGCTGCGAGGCGCCGGCCCACTTGCCGTCCTTCTGGACCTCGCCGCCCGCCCCGGCCAGCAGCGGCAGCACGCCCTGCATGGTGGTGGCCTCGCCCATCGCGGTGCCGGCGTTGACCTGGATCGGGACGGGCACGCCGGCCGCCTTCAGCTTGGCGCCCGCGTCGAGGATCTCCTGCCAGCTCTTCGGCTGCCAGTCGGCCGGCAGGCCGGCCTTCTGGAAGAGCGGCTTGCTGAAGTAGAGAACGCGGCCGTCGGTGCCGACGGGCAGCGCGTACTTCTTGCCGTTGAAGGTGGCCAGGCCCTGCACGGACTCGGGGATCTGGGCCCAGCCGTCCCAGCTCTCCGCCTCGGGCCCGACCAGCTCGGCCAGCGGCTTGATGTAGCCGGCCTCGGCGAACTCACCGGCCCAGATGCCGTCGATGTCGATCACGTCGGCGCCCTTGCCGGACTTCAGATCGAGGGAGAGCTTGGTCTTGTACTGCTCGTCGTCGACACCGCTGGGGACGAACTTGACCTTGACGTCCTTGCCCTTGGCCTTCTGGGCCTCCTCGAACTTGGGAACCACCCAGTTGGCGACGAAGTCCGCCGCCTTCGCGTTCTTGCCGCCGGCGATGGCGTTCTGCGCGATCGTCAGCTCTATCGTGCCGCCGTCACCGTCACCGGACGACCCGCCGCACGCGGTCAGCGCCAGACCGGACGCGGCCAGAACCGCGACCACGCTCACCGATCTTCTCCGCAATCCCATCGATACCCTCCGACTCATCCGTAACGGAGCCCACGCCAATATGTCATGACATCTAGATGACGTAAAGGTTTGGCTATATTTCAGGGATGTGTCGACAGTACTCCGTGGCCCCGGCCCGCTGACCGGTGAAGACGGCCCGGGTTCGGACGATCCGGTGGTGGCACCTACCCAGCAGGGATTCGGACTGGCAGAATGCACCACTGAACGGACATCGGTATGTCAGGACAATAGATCATACTAGGGAGTGGGACTCTCACTGGAGGTGCGTTGTTCGACCTGATCACGATCGGCCGCTGCGGCGTCGACGTCTACCCCCTGCAAACAGGCGTGGGCTTGGACCGCGTCGAGACCTTCGGCAAGTTCCTGGGCGGCAGTCCGACGAACGTCGCCGTGGCGGCGGCCCGGCACGGCCTGCGCCCCGCGGTGATCACCGCCACGGGAGCCGACCCCTTCGGCGCGTACGTACGGCGGGCGATCCGCGACTTCGGCGTGGACGACACGTTCGTGGCCACGGTCGAAGGATCGCCCACGCCCGTCACGTTCTGCGAGATCTTCCCGCCCGATGACTTCCCGATCTACTTCTACCGGGGCGAGCATCCACCCGACCTCCAGGTCGGCGCGGACTCGCTGGACCTGGACGCGATCCGCGCGGCCACGGTGTTCTGGTTCACCGCCACCGGCCTGAGCCAGGAGCCGAGCCGCTCGGCCCACGCCGCGGCCCTGGCCGCCCGCGGCTCCGGGTGGACCGTGTTCGACCTCGACTACCGGCCCGTGCTGTGGGAGTCGCCCGAGGCGGCCCAGAGGGGCGTGCGCGAGATGCTGCCCCACGCGAACGTCGCCGTCGGCAACCTCGACGAGGTCGAGAACGCGGTCGGCACACGCGACCCCGAGGCCGCGGCGCAGGCGTTGCTCGACGCCGGGATGCGGGTCGCCGTGGTGAAGATGGGACCCGAAGGCGTCCTGGCCCGCTCCGCGGACGAGCGGGCCGTGGTGGAGCCGGTCAAGGTCGAGGTGGTCAACGGCATCGGCGCCGGGGACGCCTTCGGCGGCGCCCTGTGCCTCGGGCTGATCCGGGGCTGGCCACTGGAGCGTACCGTCCGCTTCGCCAACGCGGCCGGCGCCTACGTGGCCGCCCGCCTGGCCTGCGCCGACGCCATGCCGACCACGGACGAGGTGCTTGCCCTCCTATGAGTGACGTGATCCTGCCCACCGACGCCGTCTCGAACGGCTCCCCTGCCACCACCGAATCCCGCTACGAGCAGCTCACCCGCATCCGCTCCACCCGGCCCGGTGAGATCGCGCGGGCCGCGGCGCGACGACGCCGGCGCGGGCTGCCCGCCGAGGACGAGCGGCTGCTCGTCATCGCCGCCGACCACCCGGCCCGCGGCTCGCTGTCCGTACGCGACCGGCCGCTCGCCATGGCCAGCCGCACGGACCTGCTGGACCGGCTGTGCACGGCCCTGGCCAGGCCCGGCGTGGACGGCATCCTCGCCTCCCCCGACGTGCTGGAGGACCTGCTCCTGCTGGGAGCCCTGGAAGGCAAGCTGGCCTTCGGCTCGATGAACCGGGGCGGCCTCCAGGGATCGGTGTTCGAGGCCGACGACCGGTTCACCGGCTACGACGCCGCCTCCATCGACGCCATGCGGCTCGACGGCGGCAAGATGCTGTGCCGCATCGACCCCGACGACCACGCGACCGTGTCCACGCTGGAGTCGTGCGCCCACGCCATCACCGACCTGGCCCGGCGGCAGCTCGTCGCCATGGTCGAGCCGTTCTGGTCCAGGCGCTCCGACGGCGGGCCGCTGCGCAACGACCTGTCGCCCGACGCGGTCATCCGGTCGATCAGCGTCGCCCAGGCGCTCGGCGTCACCTCCGCCTACACCTGGCTGAAGATCCCCGCGGTCGCGGAGATGGAGCGCGTCATGGCGGCCACCACGCTTCCCGCGCTGCTGCTCGGCGGCGACCCGCCCGACATGGACGCCGCCTACGCCGACTGGGGGCGCGCGCTGCGCCTGCCCGGCGTGCGCGGCCTCGTGATCGGCCGCGCCCTGCTCTACCCTCCGGACGACGACGTCGCCACGGCCGTGGACGGTGCGGCCGCGCTGATTCGAGAGGTTGGCTGATGACATACCTTCCGTACGGCAAGGCCGCCAACGGGCCCTGGTCGGTGGAGATCACCCCGGACGTGGCCGGCTGGACGTACTCAGGGCTGCGGGTGGTCGAGCTGGGGGACGAGCCGGTGTCGTTCGCCACGGGCGGGGAGGAGATGATCGTCCTGCCGCTGTCGGGCTCCTGCACCGTGCGGTGCGCCCCCTCGGGCTCGGCCGAGGCCGTGTGGCGGCTGGAAGGGCGGGAGTCGGTCTTCCACGGGCCCTCGGACTTCGCCTACCTGCCGATCTCCTCGGAGGTGACGCTGGAGGGACGGGGCCGGATCGCGCTGCCCTCCGCCCGCGCCGGCCGCGCGCTGGAGCCACGGTACGTGCCCGCCTCGCGGGTGCCGGTGGAGCTGCGCGGCGCCGGCCAGGCCAGCCGCCAGGTCAACAACTTCTGCGCGCCCGGCGTCTTCGACTGCGACAAGCTGGTGGCCGTCGAGGTGCTCACCCCGGGCGGCAACTGGTCGTCCTATCCCCCGCACAAGCACGACACGCAGGGCGAGGGCGAGGCCGTGCTGGAGGAGGTGTACTACTTCGAGGTGGCCGGCGAGGGCCAGGGCTACCAGCGGGTCTACTCCTCCGAGCGGGGCCGCGTCGACACCCTCGCCGAGGTGTCCTCCGGTGACGTGGTGCTCGTGCCCTACGGCTACCACGGCCCGTCGATGGCGGCGCCCGGCTACGACATGTACTACCTGAACGTACTGGCCGGACCGGCCGAGGAGCGGACCATGGCCTTCTGCGACGACCCACGGCACGCCTGGATCCGCGCCACCTGGCAGGACCAGGCCATCGACCCGCGCCTGCCGTTCGGGGGCGGGCGATGACGCGCCTGACCGTCGCCCAGGCGGTCGTCCGCTTCCTGGCCGCCCAGTGGACCGAGCGCGACGGCGCCGAGCACCGGCTGTTCGGCGGCTGCCTCGGCATCTTCGGCCACGGCAACGTCGCCGGGCTCGGCCAGGCCCTGGCCACGTCGGAGGAGGACCTGCCCTACCGGCTCAGCCGCAACGAGCAGGCGATGGTCCACACGGCCGCCGCCTACGCCCGGGCCGCCAACCGCCTGTCCACGCTGGCCTGCACCACCTCCATCGGCCCCGGCGCGACCAACATGATCACGGGCGCGGCGGGCGCCACCATCAACCGGCTGCCCGTGCTGCTGCTGCCCGGCGACGTGTTCTCCACCCGCGTGGCCAACCCGGTGCTCCAGGAGCTGGAGGACCCGCGCTCGTACGACGTGTCGGTCAACGACTGCTTCCGGCCCGTGTCCCGCTTCTGGGACCGCGTCAACCGGCCCGAGCAGTTGCCCTCGGCGCTGCTCGCGGCCACGCGGGTGCTCACCGACCCGGCCGAGACCGGCGCGGTGACGCTCGCGCTGCCGCAGGACGTCCAGGCGGAGGCGTACGACTGGCCGGACGAGCTGTTCGAGCGGCGCGTCTGGCACATCCCGAGGCAGCGGCCGGAGCGGGCCGCCGCGGCCAGGGCCGCCGAGCTGGTCAGGTCGGCCGCCCGGCCGGTCATCATCGCCGGCGGCGGCGTCCTCTACAGCGAGGCCGCCGAGCGGCTGCGCGAGTTCGCCGAGGCCCACGGCATCCCGGTGGCCGAGACGCAGGCCGGCAAGGGCGCCCTGCCGCACGGTCATCCGCTGGCGCTGGGCGCGGTCGGCGCGACCGGCACGACGGCCGCCAACACGCTGGCCCGCGAGGCCGACCTGGTCATCGGCGTCGGCACCCGCTACAGCGACTTCACCACGGCCTCCCGCTCCCTGTTCGGGGCCGGCACACGGTTCGTGAACCTCAACGTCACCGCCTTCGACGCGGCGAAGCTGTCCGGGCTGCAGCTCGTGGGCGACGCCCGCGAGGGTCTGGCCGACCTGGGCGAGGCGCTGGCCGGCTGGGACACCGGCGCCGCGTACCGCGAGCGGGCCGCCGCGCTGATCCGCGCCTGGGACGCCGTGGTGGACGCCACGTACGGGCCGGAGCGCTCCGGGCAGGACGGATCGCCGCTGCCGCAGGGCGCCGTGCTCGGCGCGGTCAACGCCGCCGCCGGCGACGACGGGGTGGTGGTGTGCGCGGCCGGCTCCATGCCGGGCGACCTGCACAAGCTCTGGCGGCCCAGCGGCCCCGGCTCCTACCACGTCGAGTACGGCTACTCCTGCATGGGCTACGAGATCGCCGGCGGCCTCGGGGTCAAGCTGGCGGCGCCCGAGCGGGAGGTGTTCGTCCTGGTCGGCGACGGCTCCTACCTCATGATGGCCCAGGAGCTGGTCACGGCCGTGGCCGAGGGGATCAAGCTGGTCGTGGTCCTGGTCGACAACTCCGGCTTCGCCTCGATCGGCGCCCTGTCGGAGAGCGTCGGCGCCGAACGGCTCGGCACGTCGTACGCCTACCGGGGCGCCGGCCGCTACGACGGCGGGCCGCTGCCGGTGGACCTGGCCGCCAACGCCGCCAGCCTGGGCGCCACCGTCCTGCGCGCCGACTCGGTGGAAGGGCTGCGCGAGGCGCTGCGGGAGGCGCGGGCGGCCACGGCCACCACGGTCGTGTACGTCCGCACCGACCCGCTCAGCCAGTCGCCCTCGTCGGAGGCGTGGTGGGACGTGCCGGTGGCGGAGGTCACCACGACGGCCGCCGGCGAGCAGGCGCGGCAGGCGTACGAGTCGGGCAAGAAGGAGCAGCGGCAGCACCTGGCGCCCCTGGAGTGAGTGGTTGCCCGGAGAGATCCGGGGAACGCCTCTGACCGAGCACGACGTCGGGAGGCGGGGATGGCCGGGAGCCGGGCATGAGGGTGTGGCGCACGCTGGGATGGATCGCGCTCATCGCGGTGGGGCTCTACCTCTTCTCCGTCCTGCGCACCGTGGCCCTCTCGATCATCGTCGGCCTCCTCCTGACCGCGCTGCTGCACCCGCCGGCCGAGTGGCTGCGGCGGCGCGGCCTGAACCGCGCGCTGGCCACCACGGTGGTCTTCGTCGGCGGCTTCCTGCTCGCCGGGGCGTTCGTGGCGCTCGTCGTGCCGCCCACCGTGGCCAGCGTCGCGGAGCTGCACGACAGCGTGGGAAAGGCCGTCAACGACCTGAACGGTCTGGCCTCCCGGCTGGGCCTCAAAGGCGGGTCCCTGGCCGCGCAGGTCAGGGACTACCTGTCCACGCAGGGGCGGCAGATCGCCAGCGGGGCGCTCACGGGCGTGCGGACGGCCGGGGAGATCGTCGTCGGCGCCGTGGTGGCCGTCGTCCTGGCCATCTACTTCATCCACGGCGGCGACCACCTGTGGCGGTGGCTGGTCGAGCTGCTGCCCGTCCCGGCCCGCCCGCGCGCCGAGCGGACCGGAGAGCTGATCTACGGCATCGTCGGCCGCTACATCCGGGGGGTCGCCCTGGTGGGGCTGGTGGACGGGTTCTTCATCGGGCTCGCGCTGTGGATCCTGGGCGTGCCCATCGCGCTTCCGCTCGCGGTGCTGACGTTCGTCGGGGCGTTCCTGCCGGTGGTGGGGGCGTTCGTGGCGGGGCTGCTGGCCGCGGTGGTCGCGTTCGTGGCCAAGGGCTGGGTGGTGGCGCTGATCGTCGTCGCGGTGACCGTGCTCGTGCAGCAGCTGGAAGGGCACGTGCTGGCGCCGCAGATCTACGGGCGGGCGCTCGACCTGCCGGCCCCGGTCATCCTGATCGCCATCGCGGTGGGCAGCCTGGTCGGCGGGATCACCGGCGCGTTCCTCGCCGCGCCGGTCGCGTCGGTGATCGTGGCCCTGCTGCACGACCGCGGCCACGACGCCGCGCACGAGCCGCCCGCGGCTCTGCCCCCCGCTCCACCGGCCGCTCCTGCCCCCGCCCGGCCGGCCGAACCGGCCGGCGACGCCGGAGACGCCTGAGACGGGACATGATGGTCACCATGCGATGGGTGACGTTCGACTGCTTCGGCACACTGGTGGACTGGCGGCACGGCATCGCGACCAGCGCCGAGCTGGTCGCGCCCGGACACGGCGGGCGGCTGCTCGACGCGTACGGCCCGCACGAGCGCGCGGTCCAGCAGGAGTCCCCGCGCCTGCGCTACCGCGAGGTGCTGGCCGAGGCGCTGCGCCGCGCCTGCGCCGAGGAGGGTGTCGCGCTGCGGCCCGACGACGCCGGGGTCCTGGCCGCCACGCTCCCCTACTGGCCCGTCTTCCCCGACGTCGGCGCCGAGCTGGCCCGGCTGCGGGAGGCCGGCTGGCGGATCGCGCTGCTGACCAACTGCGACCGCGACCTGATCGCCGGGACCCGGCGGCGGCTGCCCGTGCCGTTCGACGCGGTCGTGACCTCCGAGGACGCCGGCGCCTACAAGCCGGACCTCGCGCCCTTCACCGTGTTCAGGGACTCGTTCGACCCCGAGCGGTGGGTGCACGTGGCGCAGAGCTACGTCCACGACATGGTGCCGGCGCACCGGCTGGGTTTGCGCCGCGTGTGGATCAACCGGCAGGGTGAGCGGCCCGCCGACCCGTCGGTGCCGCAGGACGTCCTGCCGGACCTGCGCGGCCTGGTCACCCTGCTCTGACCGGCCTCAGGGCTGCCCGCGCTGCTCCAGCACGTCGGAGATGCCCGCCAGGAAGGCGTCCACGTCCGAGATGAGGTAACCCGACCTCAGCAGCACGGTCGAGAACTTCGCCTCCCGCACCTCCTTGGCCGTCACCGGGTACTCGGTGGTGCCGCGCAGCGTGGCCACGATCCGGTCGAGGAACGCGTCCACCTCGTCCTCGTTGTAGCCGGTGCCCATCCGGCCCGGCCGGAACGCCACCCGCTCCACCCGCGCCGCCTGGGTCTCGAACCACTCCTCGCGCAGCATCTCCCCGGTCGGCTCCGCCAGGGCAGCCAGCCTGACGGGGCTCCTGGCCTGTGTCTCCAGCGCCACGACGAACGCCTCCAGGGCGAAGTCCACGGCCGTCTCGTGGTAGCCGCCGCGTCTGGGGCGGAACGTGGCCCGGCGGACGTCGTCGGCGGTCACGGGCTCCGCCTCACCCGCTCCCCGGCCCAGCGCCGACTCGATGCGCCCGATGAGGGCGTCGACCTCGGCCGGGTCATATCCGGAACGCATGCCCATGACGCGCGGAAAGCGGTTCAAGCCCACTCCTCCCGGAAGCTGCTGAGGGGTATCGATCTCTATTGTGGGGTTCTTTATCCCGATGATGCGAGCCGCCTTATACCGTTACAGCACCATGTGGCTCGCTCAGGTCTCATTCCGCTACCGAAGACACGACCGTTACGTCATCGAGGCCGCCGAGGCCCGCCTCGCTCCCGGTGACGTGGTGGAGCTCGCCGGCTCGAACGGCGCGGGCAAGTCCACGCTGCTGCGCCTGATGGCCGGTCTCACCCGGCCCACCTCCGGGACCGTCACCGGACGGCCCGGCGTCGTCGGGTACGTCCCCGACCGCTTCCCCGCCGGTCAGCCGTTCACCGTTGCGGGCTACCTGGGTCACCTGGCGCGCGTGCGCGCCGCCGCCCGCTGGGAGCCCTGGGCCGAGCGCCTCGGCCTGGACCGGTTCGCGGGGGTGCGGCTGGGCGAGCTGTCGAAGGGCACGGCGCACAAGGTCGGCCTGGTGCAGGCGCTCATGGCCGAGCCTGGGCTGCTCGTGCTGGACGAGCCGTTCGCCGGCCTGGACCGGGACACCCGCGACGCGCTGCCGGGCATCGTCACGGAGGTGGCCGCGCGGGGCGGCGTCGTCGTGGTGAGCGACCACCAGGGCGGGCTGCGCGCGCTGGCCGGGCTGCGCCTCTGGTCGTTACGCGACGGCCACCTGAGCGAGCACGCCGGCCCACCGCCCGTGCCCTCCCCCGATGCCGCTTCCTGGAACGGGGACGAGGAGAGGACGATGACCGTCGAGGTGAGCGTGCCGGCCCGCGACCTGGAGGCGTTCCTCCGCCGGGCCCGCGACGACGGCTACCGGGCCCGCGCCCTCACCGGCGAGGAGGCCCCGTGATCGCCCTGATGGTCTTCCGCCTCGCCGCCTACGTGCGCTCCCACCGCGTTCACCAGGCCCTGCTGCCCATCATCATCACGCTCTCGATCGTCTACGCCAGCCGCGCGCCGCGCGGCTCCGAGGCGGCCGCGCTGACGGACGGGGCCGTACTCATCATCCCGTTCCTGGCCTGGGCGGCGCGGAGCCTGCTGGACACCGAGCCCGACGAGCAGCGCGCCATCTCGGCGACCGCCGTGGGCGGGCGCGGGCGCGAGACGGCCGCCGGGCTGCTGGCGGCCCTGGTCGCGTGCGGCGCGTTCGCGACGCTGGCCCTGGGGTGCGGGCTGGCGCTCGGCCTGTCCGCCGCTCCTCCGCCAGGGGTCTCCGTCGCCGGCGTGGTGGTCCACGCCCTCGCCGCCCTGGCCGGGGTCGCCCTCGGCGCTCTCACCAGCCGGGCCGTCGTGCCGTCACCGGCGTTCTCGATCATGGGGCTCGTGGGCGGGTTCCTGGTGATGCTCGTGCTCAGCGTCTCTCCGGCGTACTGGCTGACGGTGCCGGTGGCGGCCTGGATGAAGGCGGCGGCGGCGGGTCGGCTGGTGGCCGAGCTGCCGGGGCTGAGTGCCATCTCGCTGGCGTGGTGCCTCGTCGGGCTGGGCGTGTACGGGTACCTGCGGCGCACTCGGCCTTGAGGGACCCCGGCCGGGGCGCCCCTGAGCTGAGGCGCCTCGGGTCCATCCGGTGACGCGGACGTCTGGGACGGGTGAGTCAGGCGTCCGCGGCGGCGAGCTGGCCGCACGCGCCGTCGATCTCGCGCCCGCGCGTGTCGCGCACCGTCACCGGCACCCCGTGGAACTGCAGCCGGCGCACGAACGCCCGCTCGTCCTCCGGGCGCGAGGCCGTCCACTTGGAGCCCGGCGTGGGGTTGAGCGGGATCAGGTTGACGTGCACCAGCTTGTTGCGCACCAGCTTGCCGAGCAGGTCGGCCCGCCACTCCTGGTCGTTGATGTCCTTGATCAGCGCGTACTCGATCGACACCCGCCGCTTCGTCCTGGCCGCGTACGCCCACGCCGCGTCGAGCACCTCGGCGACCTTCCACCGGGTGTTGATCGGCACCAGCGTGTCGCGCAGCTCGTCGTCCGGCGCGTGCAGCGACAGCGCGAGCGTCACCGGCAGCCCCTCCTCGGCCAGCTTGCCGATCGCCGGCACCAGGCCGACCGTGGACACCGTGACCCCGCGCGCCGAGATGCCGAGCCCGTGCGGAGCCGGCTCCACCATGCGGCGCACCGCGCCGATCACCTGCTTGTAGTTGGCCAGCGGCTCGCCCATGCCCATGAAGACCACGTTGCTGACCCGGCCGGGCCCGCCCGGCACCTCGCCGGCCGCCAGCGCCCGAGCGCCCGACACGACCTGCTCGACGATCTCGGCGGTCGACATGTTGCGGGTCAGCCCGGCCTGGCCGGTGGCGCAGAACGGGCAGTTCATGCCGCAGCCGGCCTGTGACGACACGCACATCGTGACCCGGTCGGGGTAGCGCATGAGGACCGACTCCACCAGCGCCCCGTCGAACAGCCGCCACAGCGTCTTGCGCGTGGTGCCGGCGTCGGTCGTCAGCTCCTTGACCGGGGTGAGCAGCGACGGCAGCAGCGACGACAGCTTCTCGCGCGAGGCCGCCGGCAGGTCCGTCATCGCGTCCACGTCGGCGGTGAGCCGCTCGAAGTAGTGGCGCGACAGCTGGTCGGCGCGGAACGCCTTCTCCCCCAGCTCGGTCACCGCCGCCCGCCGATCGGCCATGGACAGGTCGGCCAGGTGCCGGGCGGGCTTGGCCCTGCGCGGCGCGACGAACGTGAGCTGACCTGGCTGCTGGGACACGGGACTGCCTTCTGCTAGAGGGGGTTACCGACCAGGGTAATGAACGCTCGGCGCGAAGGCGTCATTCCGGGGGTCATCTGTTCCGACGCGGTGCGCCGAGGGGAGCTCCCGGTCGCGGTACCGCTCGCACAGGGGCACTCCGCCGATCTACAGTCGTCTCGTATGACGATTTTCCGGTCGGCGTCTGGCGAGGGGCGGGCCGAGATCGTCCTCACCGCCGTCAACCCGTACGGCAGCCGCGAGCTCGTGGTCGAGCGCGACGAGGACGCCTCGGTGGCCTACCTGCGCGCGCCCGGCGGCACCGTGCACGGCGCGGTGTGGCTGGCCAACCACCGCGCCGCCCCACCCGTCATGGACCTGGCCCGCGTCAACTCCGGCCGGCCGCCGCTGATGCCGAGCCCGGGCACGACGCACCCCGCCGGGCGCGGCCCGCTCGGCAGGCTGGCCGTCCTGTGGTTCGAGGAGGGGGACGGCGTGGCCCTCTACGAGGACGACGACCTGCTGGCCGTCATCCCGGGCTGGGCCGACATGAGCAGGGGCATGCCCGGCTACGCGCGCGACGCCGTGGGCGAGTCGCCGTTCGCGTGGGCGCTGTCGGAGGCGCTGGAGGGTCTGGCGCCGCGCATCTCCAACGCCCGCTCCTACTGGCTGTGGCGCCACGCGGAGGGGTCATGGCCGTCGTTCCAGCAGTTCGCGATGAGCCACCTCGACGCGGTTCTGGGCCGGGCCGGGCGCTACTGGGAGGCGAGCGGCGACCGGCTGCCGACCGTCGGCATCACCGAGCGCCCGCCGCGCGAAGGTCGGCCGTTCAGCGTGCTGTCCACGGTCGGCATGAGCTGCCAGCGCATGCCCACGGTCGAGCAGTGGATCGACCAGCCCGGCGCGTACGCCCGGATCGAGCTGGCCGTGGCCACCCGCGACGACCCCCGCGAGGCGGCGCTGCTGCTCGTCTGGCTGGCGCAGTACCCCTGGCACTCGGTCACCTGGCTCGGCCACGGGCACACCGCCAAGTGGTACCACGAGCCGGCCACGTTCCCGCTGGGACCGCAGTACGCGGGAGTGCTCATGCTCGCCGATCCCCCCGACATGCCCGCCTTGTCGGGATTCACGTTCGGAGGTGAGGCGGTGCGCTGGCTCTGGCTCACGCCCATCACGGCCGAGGAGCTAGAAGAACACCGTCATTAGCAGCCACACCGGCACCAGCGTGGTCACCAGCGAGTCGAGCCGGTCCATGAGGCCGCCGTGGCCCGGCAGGATGGTGCCGAGGTCCTTGATGCCGAGATCCCGCTTGATCATCGACTCGATCAGGTCGCCCACGGTCGCCAGCAGCGCGGCCAGCGCGCCGATCAGCGCTCCCTGCCAGAGCCGCCCGTCGAAGAGCCAGGTCACCAGCCACGCCCCGACCACCGTGCAGGCCACCACCGACCCGGCCAGGCCCTCCCAGGTCTTCTTCGGGCTGATGACGGTCAGCTGGTGCTTGCCGAACAGCACACCCGCGATGTAGCCGCCGATGTCGCTGGCCACGGTCACCGCGATGAACACGATCACCCGGTCGCGGCCGTCGCCCGGCGCCAGCAGCAGCGCCACGAAGCCCGCCAGCAGCGGCGGGTAGACGAGCAGGAAGGCGGAGCCCGTCGCGTCACGGACGTACCCCGCGGTGCGCCCGCCCTCGCCGTCCCCGCCCGTGAACATGCGCCAGATCAGCAGGACGAAGACCGACACCACGAACACGCCGAGCAGCCAGACCGGCCCGCCCCAGTACGCCCCGGCCTGCATGGCGGCCATCGAGACCAGCACCGGCACGACGGGCACCCGGATGCCGCGGGACGCGAACGCCTGCGTCATCTCGACCACGCCGACACCCACGGCAGCCACGACCACGACCAGGAAGAGCTCCTTGACCGTGTAGAGGGAGGCGATGACGAGCGCGCCCAGCCCCACGCCCACCGCGATCGCGGCGGGCAGGTTGCGTCCCGTACGGCCGCCGCCGCTCGGGCTGCCGCCAGCCGTACGTTCTTCCACAGAGACTCTCCATAAGCCACGGCCCCCGCCATCGGGCGAGGGCCGTGCGGCGGGCGCCGCTCAGACCTCGAGCAGCTCGGCTTCCTTGTGCTTGAGCAGCTCGTCGATCTTCGCGACGTGCTTCTGCGTCACGTCGTCGAGCTCCTTCTCGGCGCGCCGGACCTCGTCCTCGCCCGCCTCGCCATCCTTGATCATCTTGTCAAGGGTCTCCTTGGCGGAGCGGCGGATGTTGCGCACCGACACCTTGGCGTGCTCGCCCTTGTTACGCGCCACCTTGATGTACTCCTTGCGGCGCTCCTCCGACAGCTCGGGGAACGACACACGGATCAGCTGGCCGTCGTTGCTCGGGTTGACGCCGAGGTCGGAGTCGCGGATCGCCTTCTCGATCGCGGCCATCGAGCCCTTGTCGTAAGGCTGGATGATGACCATGCGGGCCTCGGGCACGTGGAACGAGGCCAGCTGCTGGATCGGGGTGGGCGAGCCGTAGTACTCGGCACTGATCTTGTTGAACATCGAGGGGGTGACACGGCCCGTGCGGATGGCCGCGAAGTCCTCCTTCGCGACCGACACGGCCTTGTCCATCTTCTCCTCGGCTGCGAGGAGGGTTTCGTCGATCACAGCGGCTCCCTGTCTTCTGGCTGGCGGATCGGGCTCGCTCACTTGCCTGCGGGACTCACCAGCGTGCCGATTTTCTCACCGCGGACCGCTCGCAGGATGTTGCCCTCACCCATGAGATCGAAGACCACGATCGGGAGGTCGTTGTCCTTGCACAGGCTGATCGCGGTCGCGTCCATGACCTGCAGGTCCCGGATCAGCACCTCGCCGTAGTCGAGGTGGTCGAACCGCACCGCGTCCGGGTTCTTGCGCGGGTCGGAGTCGTAGACGCCGTCGACCTGGGTGCCCTTGAGCAGCGCCTCGGCGCCGATCTCCAGGGCACGCTGCGACGCGGCGGTGTCGGTGGAGAAGAACGGCGAGCCGAGCCCCGCCCCGAAGATCACCACGCGGCCCTTCTCCAGGTGCCTGATCGCCCGGCGCGGCAGGAACGGCTCGGCCACCTGCTGCATGGTGATGGCCGTCTGCACCCGCGTCTCCACGCCGCGCCGTTCCAGGAAGTCCTGCAACGCCAGGCAGTTGATGACCGTGCCCAGCATGCCCATGTAGTCGGCGCGGGCCCGGTCGATGCCCTGCTCCGACAGGGCGGCCCCGCGGAACATGTTGCCACCGCCGACCACGACCGCGACCTGCACGCCTTCACGGACGGCCTCGGCGATCGAGTCGGCCAGGTGGTCGACCACGAGCGGGTCGATCCCCAGCGGGTCACCGCCGGCGAACGCCTCACCCGACAGCTTCAGCATCACTCGTTTCCAGCGCAGCGGACTCTGCGGCGAACCCGGACGCGAGGAAGCCGCCGGCGTGGCTGGCTCCTGATTGTCCTGCACGGCGGCGGCCTCCTTCTTAGAAGTTTCGGTGAGCTGAGGGTTCGCTCAAGCCTAAGCCTGACCGACCTTGAAGCGGACGAACGAGAGCACCTCGGCACCGTTCTCCTCGGCGTACTTCGCCACGCTCTTCTTGTTGTCCTTGACGAACGCCTGCTGGAGCAGCGTGAAGTCCTTGTACCAGCCGTTGACGCGACCCTCGACGATCTTGCCGATGGCGGCCTCGGGCTTGCCCTCCTCGCGGGTCATCTCCTCGAAGAGCTTGCGCTCCTTCTCGACGACCTCGGCGGGCACGGAGGCGGGGCTCAGGTACTGCGGGGCCATCGCCGCGGCGTGCTGGGCGATGTCCTTGGCGACCTCGGCGTTCGGCTTGTCGAGCTGCACGAGCACGCCGACGGCCGGCGGCAGGGCCGGGTCGGTGCGGTGCATGTAGGCGCCGATGTAGCCGCCCTCCAGCACCGCGAAGCGGCGGACCTCGATCTTCTCGCCCAGCGCGGCGTTGGCCACGTCCAGGTGCTCCTTGACGGTCTTGCCGTCGAAGGAGGACTCGAGCAGGGAGGCCACGTCGGCCGGCTTGGTGGCCAGCACGTGGTTGACGACCTGGGCGGCCAGCTCCTGGAAGCGCTCGCCCTTGGCGACGAAGTCGGTCTCGCAGTTGAGCTCGAGCAGCGCGGCGGCGGAGTCGCCGTCCTGCTTGAGGGCGACCAGGCCGTTGGAGGCGGTGCGCGCCTCGCGCTTGCCGACGTCCTTGGCGCCCTTCAGGCGCAGCAGCTCGATGGCGCGGTCGAAGTCACCCTCGGACTCCTCCAGCGCCTTCTTGCAGTCCATCATGCCGGCAGCGGTGATCTCGCGAAGCCGCTTGACGTCGGCCATGTTCACGGAAGCCATTGCTTTTTCCTCGTGGGATTTCGTCGTGGATCGGATGGGCGCCGGGTCCGGCACCCACCCTGGGGTGGAACGGCCGGCGCGTGCCGTGCGGAAGCTTGGCCTTGCTCGGTGTGTAACCCGAGCCGGTGGGCGCTAACCCGGGCGGCGGGCCCGGTTCGGCGTCCTTGTGCTGCTGGCCGGTGCGGTGCCTCAGGCGCTCTCTCCCGGCACGTCGCCCGGAGGCGCTTCCTGGGAGAGGGTGTCCCCGGCGGTGCGGCGGCGGTGCGCCGGCACTGCCTCGGGGAGGCTCGCATCTCACCGAGGCGACGTCCTGAACCTCGCCCCTCACCGAAGCGACGTCCTGAACCTCGCCCCTCACCGAAGCGATGTCCTGAAACCTCGTCCCGACCGGAGCGACGTCCGAAGAGACGCCCAGCCGGAGCGGCGGCGTCCGGCGGTGCGATGCCCGGCCGGAGTGGCGTCCGGCGGCTCGGCCCGGCCGCCTCGATCGGTTCGCCCGTCGAGGTGCCCTGGCCGAGCTGCTGCCGCTTCGTGACGCGGGGGGCGTGGATCTCCCCCCGCGTCGCCATCGCTCCGACGAACACGCGCTCACCGGCGACGCCACCTGTGGCCCTCATCCCGTCCGCCCCGTAGAGACGGCCGGGCTGGGAGCCAGGCGACTCGGTCGGTCAGGCCTGCGGCTGCTCGGTGCCGGCCTCGGGCGCGTCGGCCTCGGTCGCGGCGGCCTCAGGCGCGGCGGCCTCAGCCTCAGGAGCGGCCTCAGCCTCGGGCGCGGCCTCAGCCGGGGCGGCGGCCTCGGCGGGAGCGGCCTCGGCCTCAGGAGCTGCCTCGGTCGCGGCGGCCTCGCCGGTGCCCTGCTCGATGAGCTCGCGCTCCCATTCGGCCAGCGGCTCGGCGGCGGCGGGCTTCTCGTCACCACGGGCGGCGCCCGAGCGGGCCATCAGACCGGCGGCGACACCGTCGGCGACGACCCGGGTCAGCAGGCCGACGGCGCGGATCGCGTCGTCGTTGCCGGGGATCGGGTAGTCGACCTCGTCGGGGTCGCAGTTGGTGTCGAGGATCGCGACGACAGGGATGCCAAGCTTCTTGGCCTCGCTGATCGCGATGTGCTCCTTCTTGGTGTCGACGATCCACACGGCGCTGGGCACGCGGCCCATGTCACGGATGCCGCCGAGCGTGCGCTCGAGCTTGTCCTTCTCACGCCGGCGCATGAGGAGCTCCTTCTTGGTGAGCCCCGAGGCGGCGACGTTGTCGAAGTCGAGCTCCTCGAGCTCCTTCAGGCGCTGAAGCCTCTTGTGCACGGTGGAGAAGTTGGTGAGCATGCCACCCAGCCAGCGCTGGTTGACGTACGGCATGCCGACGCGGGCGGCCTGCTCGGAGATGGCCTCCTGAGCCTGCTTCTTGGTGCCGATGAACAGGATCGTGCCGCCGTGGGCGACCGTCTCCTTGACGAAGTCGTAGGCACGGTCGATGAACGACAGCGACTTCTGCAGGTCGATGATGTAGATGCCGTTGCGCTCGGTGAAGATGAAGCGCTTCATCTTCGGGTTCCACCGGCGAGTCTGGTGTCCGAAGTGAACGCCGCTCTCGAGCAGCTGTCGCATGGTGACGACGGGGGCCATCTGCTGGTCCTCCAGGTCAGGGCGCCCGGCAGGCGGGCGCGATTCTCGGTTGTGACGCGGCGGCCAACGGCCACCGCCCTGATGCCCCGAATCACGCCAGCCGGGCCAGGCCCGGACCGATGGTGTGATCCGTGACGGGGCATGCGAAGTCGGCCTGTGGTGACAGGCCACCAGAAAGTCTACCTTGCATGCCGCCCCCGCCTGACCGCCTGCGGTCAACCGGTCGCCTCACCCGGCGTCGTGGTCCTCCGTGGGGAGACCCGGCACCGGCCTCCGCACATGCGGAAACAGGTTGAACTGCGCCTCCGCGACCCGGGCCCCCGCCGGCGCCGCCTCGGGCGGCCGGTGGCGGGCGACGTACGGCCGCAGCAGCTTCTCGATCTCCTGCGCGAGCCGGGCGAGCTCCGCGGCGTCGACGCGGAGAATGGTGCGCGCGAAGGTGGTGGCGTCACGCCACTCCGGCGGCTCCTGGTCGTGGTTGGCCAGAGCCCGCCGCGCCTCCTCGTCCGCCTCCTTGCGCAACGCCTCGATCAGCAGATCCTTGGCCTCACGCACCTCCGGCCGGTCGTCGGGCAGCCGCCCGATGGCGAAGGACTTGTCCACCGCCTTCCACAGGCGCTCCCTCCCGTCCCCCCGAGGCGGCGCGTCCTCCACGAATCCGTACTTGGCCAGCATGCGCAGGTGATAGCTGGCCGCGCTGGGCGTGATGCCCGCCCCCTCGGCGACGTCGGTGGCCGTGACGCTGCCTCCGGCGCCGAGCCGGTTGAGGATCGCCAGCCGTGCCGGATGCGCCAGAGCCCGCATCGCCTTGGGATCGCTGAGGCTCTCCATCTCCCGCGTCATGGGCACAAGGTACCCGGATCTGATGTGAAGCATTGCCTTCAGAACTGTGAAGCGTTACTTTCACATAATATGAAGCGTTCCCTTCACACTTTTCCCGCTGTGACGCCCCTCCGAAAGCAGCGCGACTACCGCTTACTGTGGGGCGCCCGGACCGTCTCGGTCACCGGCTCGGAAGTGTCCAAGCTGGCGATCCCCCTCACCGCCGTCACGCTTCTCACGGCGTCTCCCACCGAGATGGGCCTGCTCACGGCCGCCGCCTCGGTCCCCGCCCTGGTGTTCGGCCTCCAGACGGGCGCGATCGCGGACCGGCTCACCCGGCACCGCCCGGTCATGATCGCCTGCGAGCTGGTGGCGGGCCTGGCGGCGGCGACCGTTCCGGTGGCGTGGCTGCTGGGAACGCTGAACGTGATCTGGCTGATCGCCGTCGCACTCGTCGTCGGCACCGCGTCGGTGCTGTTCCGAGCCGTGAACTTCCCGCACCTGGCCGTCATCGTCTCCCCGGACCAGCGCACCGAGGCGATGGCGGGCCTGCAGGCGTCCTACTCCGTCGCCTCGGTCGCCGGCCCCGGCCTCGCGGGGCTGCTCGTCCAGCTCGTCACGGCCCCGCTCGCCGTACTGGCCGAGGCCCTGTCGTTCCTGACGTCAGCCGTGCTGCTGCGCTCCATCCGCACCCCGGACCGTCACGAGCCGGCCCCGTCACGGGGCATGTGGCGTGACGTGACCGAGGGACTCCGCGTCTGCGCCACCCACCCCGTGCTCCGTGCCCTGCTCGGCGCGGGGGTCACGATCAACTTCTTCGCGATGGCGTACATGGCCGTCCACATGCTCTACATGGTCAACACCCTGGGCATCCCCCAGGGCCTCATCGGGGCCCTCATCGCCTTCAGCGGTCTCGGCGGCCTGCTCGGCGCCTGGGTCACGACCCGCTTGGCCGGCCGCTACGGCGCGAACCGCGTCCTGCTCGTGTCCGTGCTGTTCTTCCCGGCGGAGGTCCTCATCGTCGGCCTGCTGAGCGGTCCGCTCTGGTGGAAGCTGGCGGTGCTCGCCGTATCGGGAACGGTCACCGGCGGCATCGTGGTGGCTTTCTCCACCTGCATGGGCGCCATCATGCTCGACGAGGCCACGCCCGAGCTGAGGGGCCGCGTCAACGCCACGACGACGTTCGCGGTGCAGGGCGTCATGGCGCTGGGCGGGCTGGCGGGCGGCCTCCTGGCGGAGTGGGTGGGCCTCCGCGCCGTCATCCTGATCTCGGCCGCGGGCATCGCCCTCAGCACACTGTGGATCTGGGCCTCCCCTCTACGCCTGAGCCGTCGCGGCGCCCCCCACGGATCACGTGACACCACCTCGTCGACGGCTCTCCTGGACGGGCCTGCTGTGTGAGCGCCCGGGCCGGCGGTAAAGGTCCGCCCGGCTGCAGGCGCCCCCTCCGCAGTGGTTCCGGCGGCGGCGCCACCACCACGCGACTGGCCCATATGCGCGACTGGCCCGCATGCCGCGCATCTCACCGGCGGCGGCCGGCCGCACGAGGGCCGATCAGCTCTCCGGCCGCAGACCTCAACCTCGGACGAGGGCGCAGCGGTGTTCTCAGCCCCGCGCCTGTGCATAACCCAGAGCCATCCACAGAACCACGTTCACCAGCTTGAACCGTGCCGTGCCCCGCCAAACTGCCGGGCATGCCGACACCTCCTCCCTCACACACCTCGCACCACACCGCCTCCAAGAGCGCACACCAAAGGGGACCCAGTACGGCCGCCGCCGCTGCCGCCCCCCACCGCAACGCTGACGCACATCCCCAGCAGCGCAATGTCCGGCCAGCCAGCGAACGCCACCTTCGCCCTCTTCGCCCCCTTGGCCCCGTCAGTTGCCACCTCCGCCCCATGAACCGACTCGAGACCCGGAGCACCGACCCTCCACGCCGATCAGGTGCCACGCCCATCCCCAGAAACGACCACCCCCTGTGGCAGTACGAGATCTCGCGCGCCTCCGGAGCACCGGAGCACGAAGAGCCGCTCCATGACCCGACCGGGCCTGCCCATGCTCACTCCGCTCCTGCGCAGACCCGGAACCGCGGCATACCGACCCGCCCGTTCCGGATATCCGGCAGGGCCATGACCTCCGGCCGGATGTCCATGACCCTGGTGCTGCTCATCGTCCTCGTCTTCGTCCCGCTCCTCGCGGCGTCGCCCGCGGCAGCCGCTCCTGCCGTCTGGCGCTGGCCCCTGGACGGTCGCCCGCGGATCGTGCGCCACTTCGCCCCGCCCCTCGAACGCTGGCTGGCCGGCCACCGCGGCATCGACCTCGCCGCTCCACCCGCGACCCCGGTCCTGGCCGCCGGCGCGGGCACCGTCCGTTACGCCGGCCGTCTCGCAGGCCGAGGCGTCGTGTCCGTCGAGCATCCCGGCGGCCTGCGCACGACATACCTCCCCGTCACTCCCTCGGTACGGCGTGGCGAACACGTCTCCGCAGGGGATCCGCTCGGCGCATTGGAGGCTTCGGCGGAAAGCCATTGCGCAGAGTCCTGCCTGCACTGGGGCCTCCTCCGGCCGCCCCGCTACCTGGACCCCCTGCTCCTCCTGGGACAGGCTCGCATTCGACTGCTCCCGTTCTGGGATCCCGCAGCATCGGAGGTGAACGTACGGTTCCCGCCCGACGCCCCCTCCGGAGCACGCCCGGAGACTCTCGACATGGGAGGAGAAGACACGCACGACGGACCGCCCATGAGCCCGGCCTTCGCCACGCCCCGTGTGACGCCGCCGCGCACCACCACCGTTGGGCCGATCTGGCCGCACGACACGACTCACACCGAAACAAGCGGCCCGGCCACCCTGCAAGCCCTCACCACCACACCGAGGGCCAACCGGGGAAGCAGTTCCCCAACGAGAACCCGCGCTGCCGCCGCCTCTCAAACCCTCATGACCCTGGCGCATCGGGAGCAGAGACGCACAACAATCACCAAGAACCACAACCACACCGACACCCCTACCGAGGCGCACACCGCCACCCATGCCGCCACTGATCCAGCCGCTGCCACCGCCACCACCACCGACGCAGAGACTGACACCGGCACCGTCGTCGCTGAGATCGCCGGTGAGACCGCCGCTGAGGTCATCCGGAACGCCGGCGAGGTTCAGGAGAGCGCGGAGGGCTCGAAAAACGCTGAGGTCGCCGACGGTGGGCGAGCCGGCAGCGCCGTGGCCAGTGCATCCCCGTTCGTTCCCGGGCATCCCCACCTGCTCTTCACCGCACTGGACAACCCGATGCCGTGCACGTCACCACACAACACACCTCAAACGCCGAGTTCGGCCTCCACCGTGTGGTCTCTACGGTTCCCGCACGGTCCCGCCGCAGCCCCCGCGGCGGCCGCCCTGGGGACGGCCATGTTGCTCGCCGGCATCCTCCTGGTCGTACTGCTGCGTCATCGCAAACCGAGCCGCCAAAGGAAGCCACGGCAGAGATCCGCACGAGGCACTCACCGAAAGCCTCAACGCGCGGGAACGAACAGCACCGCACGAAGGTGAGGCAACATCCCGCTCACCAGCAACTCTGTGAGCGACCCCCATGCCAGCGGAATGGCCATGGCCGGCCATCGACTCCCCGCCCATGCGCTGTCCCCAACATGGCTCCGCACGCCGCACACCCCGTGGACGCAACCCTCGGGCGGCTGCCGGCGACCTCCCGTACCCGTTTCCACCACCTGCCGCAACACTGCCTCCGCCACAACACCACCGACGCCACCTGCCGAAACCCATCCCCACCCACCGCGAGCGGTGAGGCGGAGAGGCGGTGAAGCGATCGACGCAAGCAGGTCGGCGCCGAGCTGGCCGACCTGGGTGTACGGATCTCCAGGATGATGGGGGTCCCGCGCTCAAAGATCAGGCGGGGAAAGGTGTTCGCGAGCCTGCAGCGCGACGGCGCGATGGTGTTCCGGCTGGTCAAGGACACCCGTACACACAGCCGCGCTCCAACTGGCCGGGGAGTCCCTGTTCGCCCCCTCGGGACAGGGGGGACGGTGAAGGACTGTGTGGTCGCGCCCCACTCCTCGGCCGAGAAATGGACGAATCTGGCCGAGGCCGCCCTCAGCCGCCCATGCTGATCAGTAGGCCACCTCGACAGTGTGGCGGTGGGTGCCTGATTCGGGCAGGACGCGGAGCACGGCGTCGGCGAGCCAAGGTAAGCCCAAAAGCCGCGGCCGTCATGAGCTGGCCAGAGACTCAACGAGCCACGGTGCCGCCGGGCAGTGGGCGCCGCCCACCAACCGTGGACGCGTTCGGAGACGACGGTGACGACCGTGACCGCGGCGATGACGTCTGGTCAGGCTCCGGGAACGTGCCGGTGCTGGTGCCGGTGCCGGTGCCGCGGGAAGTGAAGGCCGCCGCGGCGGAGGCTCAGGTGCCGATGAACGCGGAAGTGGCCGCGTTCGCCGCCGCGCATCCAGACCGGGTCGGCCCGTTGGTGGAACTCCATCGCCAAGCGCTGGTCTTCCTGGACGCAGGCTAACCACGCGCGGGAGCGCAGATCGAAAGTCGAGGCGGACGCGCCCGTTCGATCAAGGCCGCCTCCTCACCGGGTCGCCCGGTGCGGCCTTCCACGCGATCGGCCGGGCTAACGCCGCCTGAGGAAGAACGCCTGCGCATTGTCTGTCTTTCCGTTGATGGTGCCCACCGACCACAGGTCAGATGTTCCCGGGATCGTGGTGGTGTTGACGTTGCTTTCAGCAGCGCCGCGGCGGTCCTCGCGCGTCCACTTCTCGCCGTCGTAGTGGAGGAAGACGATCTCATCGGCCGGGCCGATGCCGCTTGCCCACACATTGTTCTTGCCCGCGGCTGTGACGCTGGTCAGGGAGACGTTCCAGGCGGGCAGTTCCACGCGCTTCCAGGCGACGCCGTCCCAGTGCATGACGAGCGGAACAGGAAGGACATTACTTCTGGTCTTCTCAATACATTCGCCCGACTGGTGGTCCCGCTCTTGTTCGCTTGAGGAGATCTCTCCGACGGCCCACACGTCCTCGGGGTCGGTCTGCCAGACGCTCTTCAGTACCCCGCCGCGTATGTGGGGGATGTTCCCGTCATTCATGTTCCAGTTCGTGTGCGCCGGGCCCGTGTGCCAGATCTCCGGTGTGACCCCCTCGCATTTCAAGTGGTCTGTGGCGCCGACGATCCACTCGTGACCGCTCTTGAACGAGACCGCGTTCATCCTGGTGCCGTCACCAACCGAGTCCATCGAGAACTTCCTGCCGTCCCAGTGGACGACGAAGGGGAGTTCGGGGCCGTCACCGAGCAGTACCGCACGGCCTTTGTCTACGGCGATGTCGCTGAAGAAAAAGTTCTCGGCGATTCCGAACGGCTCGAAGGTCGTCCAGCGGCCGCCGCTTCGTCGGGCGAGCTTGGAACCAGCGGAAATCCATACGTCATCCTGTCCGTCCACGTCGAGCGCGCTGAGAAATTCCAACTTATGCCACGGCAACGGAATGCGGGCCCAGGTCGAGCCGTCCCACCGCATGAGGACGCCCCAGCCCAACTCGTCGTCCGCGCTGTCTTCGAACCCGATGGCCCACGCGTCACGCGGTGCAAGCGCCTGCACCTCGATCATCCCCGAGCCCCGCGTGAGCGTTGGGACCTTGATGTCCTTCCACCGCCTGGACTGCTCGATCGGGTCACCCGGTGTTGGCGACGTGATGGGCGCGGCAGAAGCGGTGGCCGCCGGAGAGATGGGAGGAGTGGGGGACAGAACGGCCCCAGGCGTCTCACCCGAACATGCCGCCAGCACGCCCAGGAAGGCAACCATCGCCGCCATACGCCACATGATCGTCATGCTCGGGCATTCTTCCTGCCCGCGATGACGCTCGCCTCGAATTAGGCGCGTGGGTGGGCCTGACGGTAGGCGGCGCGCAAGCGGTCAATGGAGACATGGGTGTAGATCTGCGTGGTGTTGAGTGACGCGTGGCCGAGCAGTTCCTGGACACTGCGGAGGTCGGCGCCTCCTTCCAGCAGGTGGGTGGCGGCACTGTGTCGAAGGCCGTGGGGGCTCAGGTCGGGCGTGCCCTCCAGCATTCTCAGCCGTCCGTGTACGGCTCTGCGGACTGTGCCGGGGTCGATGCGGCCGCCTCGGATTCCCAGGAAGAGCGCCGCCCCCGAGTGGGTGCGGATCCACAGCGGCCGACCGTGTACGCACCAGCGATCCAGGGCCCGCAGGGCGGGGCCACCGAAGGGTACCGACCGCTCCTTGCGACCTTTGCCGAGCACCCGGATGACATTGCGATCGCGGTCCACGTCGTCCACGTCCAGCGCGCACAGTTCGCTCACCCGTACACCCGTCGCGTACAGCAGCTCCAGGATCGCCTGGTCCCGGAGTTCTTTGGGGTCGTCGGTCGTCGGCAGGTCCAGAGCGGTCCGTGCTTGGCTCTGGTCGAGTACCGCGGGGAGGGTACGAGGCGCCTTGGCGCTGCCGAGCAGCAGACCCGGGTCATCCGGCAGCCAGCCTCGGCGGTGACAGTAAGCGGTGAACGTACGGGCGCACGCGGTACGCCGCGCGAGAGTCGCCCGCGCCTTTCCCTCGGCGTGCTGGCCGGCCAGCCATTCCCGCAGCGTGGCGATGTCCAGACAGTCGAGCCGACCGTCGAGGTGCGCCATCAAGGAAGCGACATCCGACAGGTAGGCCCTGACCGTGTGCGGTGAGAGGTCTCGTTCGAAGCGCAGGTACCTGTCGAATTCGGCGACGACTTCGTCGAGGTTCGCTTCCTGACTCACTTGATCCCCATGGTCAGCATCGGACGCATCGGCAGCTATGGCACCCATCATCGCGCCTCGTGCCCGATCCGGGCCAATACTCACCGACCCGGCGACCCAGCTGAGACAGCGCTCGACTCGTCGCCCCCAGGGTGGCTCAATCCTGGCGGGCCGATCCTGGCGGGAGACCAACACGGGAGAGGACCCGATCCTGGCGGAAGACCAACCCTGGCGAGGAACCGGTCTTGGCAGATGGCTCGATCCCGGCTGGCCCCGACCCTCACTGCGCCCGACCCTGCGAACCTGAACCCCTGGCTGAGCCCGGCCCTGCGAGCCTGAACCCCTGACGGACGGCTCGATCCCGGCTGGCCCCGACCCTTACTGCGCCCGACCCTGCGAGCGTGAATCCCTGGCGGATGGCTCGATCCCGGCTGGCCCCGACCCTCACTGCGCCCGACCCTGCGAGCGTGAATCCCTGGCGGATGGCTCGGAGTTGTGTCAGCGGGAGTGGCGTACGAGTTTGGCCTGTTGGCAACCGTGGCGTTGTGAAATGAAGACGGCCATCGCGTGATCCTTCGAAGGGCAAAGTGAAGATCGAAGGAGACGGCGATGGCCGCGGACACCAGTGTGGCGCCTGAGCGATGGCCGCCCAGGCAGAACGAGACCGGGGACTCCCACTTGTTGCGATCCAGGGTGAAGCCCATGGGGGCGTGGATGTCGGCCGAGACCGAATGCCTGCGCGGGGCCGCACGCGGCTGGCGCAGCAACAGCTGACCAAACAGCCGCAACGGATACCGGGCCCGGAAGTGGACACCCGAATCTGCACGATCGAGTCCATGATCCCGAAACTGCGCCAGGGCTCCTACGCGTCAGTGCTCAACTTACGGGGGCGGCTCGCCTCACACGAGTAGCTCAACCCTCGCGAACGGTTCGACCCTCCCGAGCCACCCCACTTTCGCACTGAGGCTCACCCCTTGGGGTCGGCTCGACATTCGCGGGCGGATCGGCACGCGCGGCCAGTTCGACGCTCGTGGGTGGCTCGACGCTCGACGCCGGTACGACACTCGGCATCGGTACGACACTCGACGCCGGTACAACACTCGGCATCGGTACGACACTCGACGCCGGTACAACACTCGACATCGGTACAACACTCGACGCCGGTACAACGCTCGGCGGTGGTTCGATGAAAGTGTCTGCGCCTGTGGAATCGGCCGGGTCGGGGAGGGTGGTGTCAGCTTTGCGGTACGAGGCGGAGGCTCGGCGGAGGCGCCAGCCCTTCTCCACGCGTTCGATGTAGCCTGCTGCGGCAAGGCCGCCGAGAGCGCTGAGGGTCGCGTCCAGCGAAACGCCCGCTGACAGGGCGATGCTGGCCGGACCGGTGCCGCCCCTGGACGGGACGGCGTCCAGGACCTTTCGGGTGACCTCGCTCAAGGCGTCTCTCGGAACGGCTGGGCCGCGCGCGGAGGGAGCGAGGTCGCCTCCGATCGTGCCCACCAGCTCGATCACTTCCTCGGGCGTCGTGACGCAGGTCGCCTTACGTTCGCGCAGGAGGTGGTGGCATCCGGCGGACAGCGTGGAGGTGACCGGGCCGGGCACGGCGGCGAGGTGGCGGTTCAGCCCGAGGGCATGGGTGGCCGTGTTGAGAGCGCCGCTTCGGAGCGCCGCCTCCACGACCACGGTGCCGCGTGAAAGCGCGGCGATCAGCCGGTTGCGGATCAGGAAGCGGGCACGCGTGGGGTGTACGCCGGGCGGGCACTCGCTGACGATCACCCCTTGGTCACGGACGGCCGCGAACAGCTCGTGGTGGCCGCGAGGGTACGAGATGTCGACACCGCAGGCCAGGACGACGACCGTCGGGGTGTCCGAGGCGAGTGCCCCCCGGTGGGCCGCGCCGTCCACGCCGTAAGCGCCTCCGGAGACCACGGTCCAGCCATCCTCTCCCAGTCCGAGCCCGAACTCGGCTGCCACGTGCACCCCGTACGGCGTCGCCGCCCGGGCGCCGACGATCGCCACGGAGCGCAGGCAGGAGAACCGCAGATCCACAGTGCCGTGCAGCCACAGACCCAGTGGCCTGGTGGCGCCGAGCTGGTCGAGTTGGGTGGGCCATTCCGGGCTCCCGGGCACGATCAGCCGCGCTCCGAGCCGTTCACCCGCCACCAGGTCGGCCTCCGGCGCCCCCGCCGAATCCGCCGCGGCCAGGCGGGCATGCCAGGTGCTCAGCCGTTGATCGAGTTTGGCCAGGGGCTGATGCTGTGCCTCCTGCGCCGCGAACTCCGGAGGTATCGTCCGCTCGCGGATGGCACGGACGGCCGCTGGTGCGCCGGAGTGGGCCACAAGGCGGCCCATCATCGTGTCTCCGGCGTCGGCGACACGCATGAGTGCGGCCCTCGCCTCGAGTTCGGCACTGTTCATGATCGTGGTGTGACCTTGCCTGCACTGGTGGGACGCGGAATCGCCTGCGCTGGTGGGATGAGGAGCTGGGTCGAATGTTCTACTGGGAGCCGGTGGTGGTCCTCTGCCGTTCCCATGCCGACGGTGTCGGTGATGGTGTGGATGTCGCCGGTCTCAGCATGAGGAGGGGACGCTGGTGTCATGAGTTCAACCCCATCCACAGGGCCAGGGCGGTGCCGGTTTCGTCGGGGCCTGGTTGGGGTTTGCCGGCGAGGTCGGCGAGTGTCCAGGCGACTCTGACGACACGGTCGAGGCCGCGGGCGCTGAGTGCGCCTGAGTCGAGGCAGGACGCGACCTGCCTCATCGCCTCGTCATTGGGCCGGTAGTCGGCGTGCAGGGCGGCGGACGGGATCTCGGCGTTCGTACGCCACGGAGTGCCGGACAGGCGTTCGGCCGCCCGTTGCCGGGCGCCGAGGACGCGGGCCGCCACGGTCGTGCTCGACTCGACGAACTGACGGTCTGCCATCAGCTCGCGCCGGGACGAACGAGCCACGGTGACCTTCATGTCGATGCGGTCGATGAGGGGGCCCGAGAGCCGGCCGAGGTAGCGGCGCTTGATCGTGGGGGTGCAAGTGCAGCTGTCGGCTTTGTCCTGCGGTTGGGCGCACGGGCACGGGTTGGCGGCCATGACCAGGATGAACCGCGCCGGGAACGTCACCGACCCGGCTGACCGCGACACCGTCACCTGACCCGACTCCAGGGGCTGGCGGAGTGCGTCGAGCACATGGCGCGGGAACTCCGGAGCCTCGTCCATGAACAGCACTCCCCGATGGGCCAGGGAGACGGCGCCCGGTCGCACGATGGTGCTGCCTCCGCCCACGATGGCGGCGGAGGTGGCCGTGTGGTGCGGGCTCACGAGCGGCGGTCTGTTGACCATGGGGCTGTTGGACGGCAGGACGCCGGCTACGGAGTGGATGGCCGTCACCTCCAGCGCGTGGTCGAGCTCCAGATCCGGCAGAAGGGTGGGCAGGCGCTCAGCCAGCAGTGTCTTGCCGGTGCCGGGCGGACCGAGCATCCAGAGATTGTGACCACCGGCCGCACAGACCTCCAGGGCCCGGCGCGCGACAGGCTGGCCGACCACGTCCGACAGGTCGACGGCCGGGGAGACCGTGGGCCGTACGGGTTCCGTGAGATCGAACGGGAGGGGCTCCGGCGGCGGGTCCCCCTTGCGCAGCCACTCCACGAGCTGTCGCAGGTCGGCCACGGGCATGATCTTCACGTCGGGGACCAGGGCGGCCTCCGCCGCGTTGGCCGAGGGGATCACGACAGTGACCTCGCCGTGCTTGGCGGCGCCCAGAACGGACGGCAGCACGCCGCGTACGGGCCTGAGCCGCCCATCGAGGCCGAGCTCCCCCAGGAAGAACGGCTCGGCGATGCGCTCGGCCGGTATCACACCCGCGGCGCCGAGGATGGCGACGGCGATGGCGAGGTCGAACTGGCTGCCTCGCTTCGGAAGGCTGGCCGGGAACAGGCTCACCGTGATGCGAGCGTCGGGCCAGGGGTAACGGCTGTTGACCATGGCCGAGCGGACCCGCTCCCGGGCCTCGAACAGCGCCGTGTCGGGCAAGCCGATGAGGTGGATGCCGGCCAGACCGTTGCCGACGTCTGCCTCCACCTCGACGCTGCGGCCGGACACACCGACCAGCGCCACGCTGCGGGTGCGTGCCACGGCCATCTAGACCGCCCCCCGGACATGGAGAAGGGAGTAGTCGCCCGCGAAGCGCTCCAGCGCGATCACATCGACCCGCACGGTCTCGAATCTGCGGGGCTGGCCCGTCAGCCATTGGGCCGCGAGCATTCTGAGCCGGCTCAGCTTGGCCGGTCGTACGGACTCCAGGGCAGTGCCGTGGGAGCGGCCCGATCGGGTCTTGACCTCGACCACGACCAGGGTGGGGCCGTCTTCGGCGATGATGTCGATCTCGCCGTGACGGCATCGCCAGTTGCGGTCGATGATGGTGAGTCCCTCGGATGTGAGGTAGTCGGCGGCGAGTTGCTCGCCGTGTCTTCCGAGCTCGTTCTTCGTGGCCATGTGGCAGCACCTCCGGGCACCGACTTTCGCGGATGGGGGGTGGCGGGGTGGGGCCGAACGGGGTTCTGGGGATGGGGGGCAGGCGGGGGATGACGGCTGTGGACAAGGGGTCGGGGTGGCGGGGTGGCGGACGCTGGCGAACGGCGGAGCTGGGGGAATCCTCCTGAATGAGCCTCCGGTCGCGAGTGAGCACGTGAATGAGCGGCCGGTGTTGGTCGGCGTGGAAGCGAGCGGCCGTGCGCGAGCGGCCCGTGGGGGCGAGCGGGCCGCCGGGGCGGGCGAGCGTGCGGCGAGCGGCCGGTGTTGGTCAGCGTGGACGCGAGCGGCCGTGAGGCGAGCGGGCCGCCGGGGCGGGCGAGCGTAGGGGCAGGCGAGCGGGCCCGTGCGGGCGAGCGGCGCAAATACATAGACGAAAGGGGCGCCACATGTACGAAAGGGGCGCCCCCAACCCAGGGACGCCCCGTGTGATCACCCGGCGGCCACACCCGCACCGCCACCGAGGCAGCGGCAAGGGCGGGCGCAGGGCCCGGTGCAGGTCAGCCGGAGGAGAAGCCCTCCTTGGGCATTTCCAGGTCGGCCTTGGCGAGTTCCTCCACGTTGACGTCCTTGAACGTGACGACGCGGACGTTCTTCACGAACCGCGCCGGCCGGTACATGTCCCACACCCACGCGTCTTGCATCTTCACGTCGAAGAAGACATCCCCGTTCTCCGCGGTGCGGACGTCGAGGTCGACCGAGTTGGTCAGGTAGAAGCGCCGCTCCGTTTCCACGACGTAGGTGAACAGCCCGACGACATCGCGGTATTCGCGGTAAAGCTGCAGCTCCATCTCGGTTTCGTACTTTTCGAGATCTTCTGCGCTCATCGCGGTCCTCCTGTCGTACCGGTCCCCCGGTGTGTCCGGTCAGGCAACCCCGGCCCCCCATTCATTCTCGCCCATCTCCCTGGCCACCGTGACGAACGAGTAACGGTGGTGCGGACATGGGCCATGCGTCTCCAGAGCCCTGCGGTGGCCGGGCGTCACATACCCCTTGTGGTCGGCGAACCCGTACACCGGGAACTCGCCGTCCAGCTCCACCATCATCCGGTCCCTGGTCACCTTGGCCACGATCGACGCGGCCGCCACGCAGGCGGCCACCTGGTCCCCCTTCCACACGGCCAGCGACGGCGCCGGCAGCCCGGGAACCGGGAAGCCGTCGGTCAGGATGTACTCCGGGTCACAGGTCAACCGCGCGACGGCGCGCCGCATTCCGGAGATGTTGCTCCGGTGCAGCCCCCGCGCGTCGATCTCGGTAGGCGGGATGACGACGACGCCCACGTGGGCGGACCGTACGATCTGCTCGTACAACCGCTCTCGTACGGCCGGCGACAGGAGCTTGGAGTCGCCCAGCCCGTCGATCTGTTTGCGTAGGACGACCGCGGCGACGACCAGCGGTCCGGCACACGCTCCCCGGCCTGCCTCGTCGACTCCCGCGATCGGGGTCAGGCCGCGGCGCGCGAGCGCCCGCTCGTAGGCGTACAGTCCGGAGTCGCGCCGGACGACGCTGGGCCGGGGGCGGAACGCAACTGTCATGACAAGAGGCAGCGTACGCCCCAATGGCCGCGAACCGCGAGCGGAACCCCGGCCCTACTTGACGTTGCCGAAGGTGTCGGGCTTGGTGAAGATCAGCCCGCGCGACAGCGGCCAGTAGCGGACGACCGCCGTGCCGATGACCGCGTCCTCGGAGATGAACCCGCCTCCGGGCTCCTCCACATGGGCGCGCGAGTCGCGTGAGTTGCTGCGGTGGTCGCCCATCAGCCAGAGCTTGCCCTGCGGCACCGTGTACTTGAACGATTGACCGGAGGGGTTGTCACCCGGGTAGAGGTAGGACGACTCCTCCAGGGGTGTGCCGTTGACCGTGACGCGCCCCTTGGAATCGCAGCAGGCCACCTTGTCGCCGCCGACGCCGATGACCCGCTTGATGGTGTCCTCGTTGCCGTCCGCGTCCCAGCCCTTGAAGACGACGATGTCGCCCCGCTCAGGCTTGCCGGCGAGCTTGTTGACGAAGACCCGGTCGTTGATCTCCAGAGTGTTCTCCATCGAGCCGGACGGGATGTAGAACGACCCGATCACGAACTGCTGGAGCACCAGCGCGATGCCCACGCCGAGGATGAGCAGCAGGACGGTCTCGCGGAGGCCGCCGCCCTTCTTCTTCGGCTTGTCGCGCCCGGCCTCCGACTTCTTGATGCCGACCATCAACGTCTCCAGGGGAGCTCGGCGCCGTCGTCGGCGCGGCGCGGACGACGAAGCGGCGGGGCGCCGGGCAGCCGTCGCCGGCGGATCAGGAACAGGGGTGTGGCCAGCGCGAACCCGGCGAGCAGCGGAGCCGAGTCGCCCAGCGCCTGCAGGGCCGGCTGGGCGAAGGTGGCGGGGATGTCGAGCGTGGTGGCGCGGGGGAACGGCCAGACGATGACGAACGCCCGTCCGATGACCTGGCCGACGGGGATGGAGCCGCCCCCGGGGTCGCCCGTGTGCCACCGCGAGTCCAGCGAGACGGACCGGTGGTCGCCCATCACCCACAGGCGCCCCTGGGGCACCGTGATGTCGAACGGTTCGTTGGAGGGCTTGACCCCCGGGTACAGGTAGGAGCCCTCGTCGATCGCGACGCCGTTGACCGTGATCCGGCCCTTGTCGTCGCAGCACTTGACGTGGTCGCCGCCCACGCCGATGACCCGCTTGATGTAGTCCTTCTCGCCGGGCACCACGCCGAAGGCGGTGCCGACCCAGCGGAAGAAGGCGGCGATCGGGTTGGAGGGCTCCTCCATCTCGAACTCGCCGTCCCAGGAGTCGACGCCGGAGAAGACCACGACGTCGCCGCGCTCGATGTCGCGCGTGTGGTAGACGAGCTTGTTGACCAGGACCCGGTCGTTCTTGAGGAGAGTGTTCTCCATCGACTCGGACGGGATGTAGAAGGCCTGGATCACGAAGGTCTTGATGATCAGGGCCAGCACCAGCGCCACGACGACCAGGACAGGCAGTTCTTTCCAGAACGACCCTTTTTTGTCCTTTTTATCGCCTTTTGCTGGCTTCTGCGTCTCTTCCGCGACCACGTCCACCTCGTCCTCGACAGGGCGGCGCGACGCGCCGTGCTCCTGGCTCTCACTACTCATCGCTGACGAGCCTAGATGATGCGCCGGCTCGGCAGGCCTCGACCGACGTTACACCCGGGCCCGAGTCGCTCCGCATAAAGGAAACGCCCCGGTAAAGCCGAATGGCCCGCGAAGAACGCGGGCCATCGGCTGAAGCTGGACTTACTTGGCGGGGGTCGCGTCACGCTTCTCGCGGATGCGGGCGGCCTTGCCGCGAAGGTCACGCATGTAGTAGAGCTTCGCACGGCGGACGTCGCCGCGGGTCACGAGCACGATCTTCTCGATGACCGGGCTGTGCACCGGGAAGGTGCGCTCGACGCCGACGCTGTAGCTGACCTTGCGGACCGTGAAGGTCTCGCGGGCGCCGCTGCCCTGGCGGCGCAGGACGAAGCCCTTGAAGACCTGGATACGGGAGCGGTTGCCTTCGACGACGCGCACGTGCACCTCGAGCGTGTCACCGGGACGGAAGTCCGGCACGTCGCTGCGCAGGGTCGTCTTCTCGAGCTCCTGGATCTTCGTGTGCATGAGAGATGTCCTCAAAGTCTCGCGAGCACGCGGAGGTCCACCCGGCCTGAGCTCGCGGCGGACACGCTTGCTGATGTGATCGACGCCCAGGAGTCTCTCCCGGGCATGGCAGACCAACCACGTGATGGTTGGCAACGCTTCAGTGTGCCATATCTTCCGGCCCGACGCGAAACGCCAGGTCATCGAGCAGCTTGCGGTCGTGCTTGTCGAGCGTCGCGGGGTCGATCGCCGCCGCCAGCTCGGGCCGGTTGGCGACGGTACGGCGCAACGCCTGGTCGCGGCGCCACCGGGCCACCTTCCCGTGGTGCCCCGACAGGAGGACGTCCGGGACCTCGTGGCCGCGCCACACCGGCGGCTTGGTGTAGACGGGGCCTTCGAGCAGGTTGCGCATGGCGCCCGGGGCGAAGGAGTCGTCCACGGCCGAGTGGGCGTTGCCGAGCACGCCCGGCAGGAGCCGGCCGACCGCCTCGACCATGACCAGCACCGCCACCTCGCCGCCGGCCAGCACGTAGTCACCGATGCTCAGCTCGTCGACGCGCATCCTGGCGCCGTACTCGTGCATGACCCGCGAGTCGATGCCCTCGTAGCGGCCGCACGCGAACAGCAGCCACGGCTCCGCCGCGAGCTCCTGCGCGATCTCCTGGGAGAACGGCCGGCCGCTGGGCGTCGGCACGATCATCCGCGGTGTCCCGTGGGAGGCCGCGCCGTCGCCGACGACCGCGTCGATGGCCTCACCCCACACCTCGGGCTTCATGACCATGCCGGGTCCGCCGCCGTACGGGGTGTCGTCGACGGTCCTGTGCACGTCGTGCGCCCAGTCGCGCAGCTGGTGGACCCGCACGTCCAGGGTGCCGCGCTCGCGCGCCTTGCCGATGAGCGAGACGTCGAGCGGGGAGAAGTACTCGGGGAAGATCGAGATGATGTCGAGCCGCATGCCCGGAGGCGTACGCCCGTCGTGCGGATCCGTGGTCATGACAGCAGCCCCTCGGGGGGATCGATCACGAGCCTCCCGCCACGCACGTCCACCTCGGGCACGAGCGCGCGCACGAACGGGACGAGCGCGTCGTCCTGGCCCGGCCGGGCGATGACGAGCAGGTCCTGGCCGTGGTGGAGGACGTCGGTCACCTCACCGACCGGCTCCCCCGCGGCCGTCACCACGGCGAGACCGATCAGCTCGTGGTCGTGGAACTCGTCGGGGTCGTCGGACGGCTCCACCTCGGCCGAGTCG
Organism: Nonomuraea sp. NPDC005501; assembly: GCF_040605905.1. NCBI lineage: Bacteria > Bacillati > Actinomycetota > Actinomycetes > Streptosporangiales > Streptosporangiaceae > Nonomuraea > Nonomuraea sp. NPDC005501. The sequence goes on from NZ_JBEXDT010000032.1 coordinate 72,321, forward strand.
ATGACCAGCATGGTGCCGCGCAGCCCCTCGGCCGCGTCGCGATCCTCCACCCCGGCGAAGCTGATCAGCAGTCCGTCCTTGTGCCAGCGGCGGCCCTCGATGACGAGCGGCCCTCTGGCGGGAGGGTCGGTGGCGATCGCCGCGCCGACGGCGAAGCGCAGCTCGGGATCGTCGGTGCGCACCTCCACGGTCACGTCACCACGGATGCCGTGCGGGCGGCCTATCCGGCCGACGACGAGCTGCACGAGTACCTGCCTTCTCTCACGCGAGCGCCCCCATCGGAACGAGACCGATGAGGGCGCGAATTCCTGACGCTAACGGACTGCTTCGTCCAGGTCGAGCAGATCGACCCGTACGTACTTCCCGTCGGCCAGGGCGTTCACCACGGTGCGCAGCGCCTTGGCGGTGCGCCCGCCGCGACCGATGACCTTGCCCAGGTCCTCGGGGTGCACCCGGACCTCCAGGACGCGCCCGCTGCGGATGCGGCGTGCGCGGACCCGGACATCGTCGGGATGTTCGACGATGCCCTTCACGAGGTGCTCGAGAGCCTCCTCGAGCACGTCAGGCCTCGCCCTCGGTCTTGGTCTCGGCGGCGGCCTCGGCGTCGTCCTTCTTCTTGGCCTTCTTCGGCGTGGTGGCGGCCGTGCCGGTGTCGCCACCGGACAGGGTCTCCTTGGCCGCGGCCTCGTAGAGCGCGTGGCGGTCGGGCGCCGGCTCGGCGACCTTCAGCGGCGCAGGGGCGGGCTCGCCCTTGAACTTCTGCCAGTCACCGGTGAGCTTGAGCAGCTTCAGCACCGGCTCGGTCGGCTGCGCGCCGACACCCAGCCAGTAGGCCGCCCGCTCGGCGTCGATCTCGATGCGCGAAGGGTTCTGCTTCGGGTGGTACAGGCCGATCTCCTCGATCGCCCGGCCGTCACGCTTGGTGCGGCTGTCGGCGACGACGATACGGTACTGAGCGTTGCGGATCATGCCGAGCCGCTTGAGCTTGATCTTGACTGCCACGGGTGTGGTCTCTCCTGCTTTAGAGCGCGGGTGAGCGACGCCTCGCCGAGTGGGGCACGACAGGACGCTCGCTCCAGGGACAGGCGTGGCCGCCGGGAGGTGAGAGGGCACCCGACTGGTCACGATGTTCCAACATGTCATTCTGCCAGATCCAAGACACTGCCAGCGACACGACGCGCACGTCCCGGCCACGCTCGCCCTGCGAGGGGCTTCCCTCGGCCGGTGGCATGGAGAAATCTGCGGGCGCCCCTCGGGTGGCCCCGGCGACCCGGACGGGAGCGAAACGCCGGACGCGAGAACGGGCCGCATCGGCGGACGGGCGGCGGGCGGCGGGCGGCGGGAGCGAGGATCCGCGGCGGCTCCTCCGGCACCGCGGGTCCGGGGTCGCACGTGGCCGGCCGTCCGCGCGCATGCGGGCGCCGCTCCCCGAGGCGATCCGGGGAGCGGCGCGGAGGCGCTACTTCTGGCGGGGCAGGTTGAGCTTGGTGGGGTCGAAGCCCGGCGGGAGCTCCATCCCCGGCGGCAGCTTGCCGCCGAGGTTGCCCAGCAGGCCGCCCGGCTTGGGCGCGGCGGCCGGACCGTCGGTGTCGGCGGCCTGGGCCTTGCCCAGCGCGGCCTTGCGCGGGTCGCCGCTGACCCGGCGGCCCTTCTTGGCCTTCTTCTGCCCCTTGGCTGCCTTGCCCCGGCCGCCCGGCATGCCGGGGATGCCCATGCCGCCGGCCACCCGCTTCATCATCTTCTGGGCCTCGAAGAAGCGGGTGACGAGGTTGCTGACGGCGGTGACCGTGACGCCGGAGCCGGCGGCGATGCGGGCGCGCCGCGAGCCGTTGATCATCTTCGGGTCCTGGCGCTCGGCCGGGGTCATCGAGCGGATGATGGCGGCGATGCGGTCGAGGTCGCGGTCGTCGATGGCGTTGAGCTGGTCACGCATCTGCCCCATGCCGGGCATCATGCCGAGCAGGTTCTTGATGGGGCCCATCTTCTGGACCATCATCATCTGCTCGAGGAAGTCGTCGAGGGTGAAGTTCTCGCCCGAGGTGAGCTTGCCCGCCATCTTGGCGGCCTGGTCCTCGTCGAATGTCTTCTGCGCCTGCTCGATCAGGGTGAGGATGTCACCCATGTCGAGGATGCGGGACGCCATCCGGTCGGGGTGGAAGGCGTCGAAGTCCTCGAGCTTCTCACCGGTGGAGGCGAACATGATCGGCCGGCCGGTGATGTGCCGGACCGAGAGGGCGGCGCCGCCGCGGGCGTCGCCGTCGAGCTTGGTGAGGACGACTCCGTCGAAGCCGACGCCCTCCATGAACGCCTGGGCGGTGGTGACCGCGTCCTGGCCGATCATGGCGTCGACCACGAACAGGACCTCGTCGGGCGAGACCGCGTCGCGGATGTCGGCGGCCTGCTTCATCATCTCCTGGTCGATGCCCAGGCGGCCGGCGGTGTCGATGATGACGATGTCGTACTGCTGCCGCCGGGCCTCGTCGATGGAGCGGCGGGCCACCTCGATGGGGTCGCCGACGCCGTTGCCCGGCTCGGGCGCGTAGACGGCGACCTGCGCGCGCTCGCCCATGACCTGGAGCTGCTGGACGGCGTTGGGCCGCTGGAGGTCGGCGGCGACCAGCATGGGCACGTGGCCCTGCTCGCGCAGCCAGCGGGCGAGCTTGCCCGCCAGCGTGGTCTTTCCGGCGCCCTGGAGGCCGGCGAGCATGATGACCGTCGGCGGCGTCTTGGCGTAGCGGAGCCTGCGGGTCTCGCCGCCGAGGATCTCGATCAGCTCGTCATTGACGATCTTGACGACCTGCTGCGCCGGGTTGAGCGCCTGGGAGACCTCGACGCCGCGGGCGCGCTCCTTGACCTGGGCGACGAATGCCTTGACCACCGGCAGCGCGACATCGGCCTCGAGCAGCGCGATGCGGATCTCGCGGGTGGTGGCGTCGATGTCGGCGTCAGACAGCCGACCCTTGGATCGGAGGGAGGAGAAGACCGATGTCAGCCGGTCGGAAAGCGTCTCGAACACGTGGTTGGCCAGTCCTCGAAGCGAATGTAGGTCTGAACTCAGCCTAGCCGCTCCGTCAGCCGCTCCAGCCTGGCACGGCCATCCGTACCGTGAGCGCGTGTTCGACGAGGTTGATCAGCGCGCTCTTGACCGAGTCCTTGGAGCGCGCGTCCAGACGCACCAGCGGGATGTGCGGCGCCAGCGTCAGCGCATCCCGCACCTCCGCATCGGCATGCCCGTACTGACCGTCCCAGCCGTTGATCCCGACGATGAACGGGAGCTGGGCCTCCTCGAAGTAGTCGATCGCCGGGAAACTGTCGGCCAACCGGCGGGTGTCCACCAACACCACCGCCCCGA
>NZ_JBEXDT010000033.1:0-75066 GCF_040605905.1 Nonomuraea sp. NPDC005501
TATTCATCGAACACGGAGTGTGTAAAGGGACTCCTGCGGCTCCAGGTGGGCCGCAACTCGGCCGTGAACCCGCCAGAGCGCTCTGAGCTGGGAGACACCCACGGCCACGAGGCGGCGTGGGCGGCCGGGCCCGGGTTCCGCTCGGTGCTGCGCCGCATCGGGGAGCACGCCGACGTGGTCACCTACCTGGGGGAGTACACGCGCGCCCGGCTGGCCGCCGCCATCCCTCCGGCCAAGCTCGTACAACTGGCCCCGGGCGTGGACACCGGCCGGTTCCGTCCCGAGGCGGTGCCCGGCCGGGCCAAGGAGGAGCTCGGCCTGGCCGGCCGGCCGGTGGTGGTGTGCGTGTCCAGGCTGGTCCCGCGCAAGGGGCAGGACCTGCTGATCGCGGCCTGGCCGGACGTGGTCGCGGCGGTTCCGGACGCCGTGCTGCTGCTGGTGGGCGGCGGCCCGTACCGTCGCCGGCTGGAACGGATGGCCGCCGGGCGGGAGTCGATCCGCTTCACCGGCACGGTCCCGGCCTCGGCGCTGCCCGGCTACTACGCGGCCGGCGACGTGTTCGCCATGCCGTGCCGTACCCGGTGGGGCGGGGTCGACGTGGAGGGGCTCGGCATCGTGTTCCTGGAGGCGTCGGCGACCGGGCTGCCCGTGGTGGCGGGCGCCTCCGGCGGGGCGCCCGACGCGGTGCGCCACGGCGAGACCGGCCTGCTCGTCGACGGGCAGGACACCGGCGAGGTGGCCGCGGCCCTGGCGGAGCTGCTCGGCGACCCCGAACGGGCCCGCAAGCTGGGCGCCGCCGGCCGCGACTGGACCACCCACGAGTGGTCCTGGGACCTGGTCGCCACCCGTTTCCAGACGCTCCTCTGAGCCGGTCACCCCCGGGTGGCGCCGCGCGTACGCCGGCGTCGCGTGACCACTCCGACCACTGTCCGCACGCCCTAGCGGCCAGTGATCCTACCTTTGGCGCATTCAGGCTCGGCGTATGACCGATGTGCCTTGACAACGGAGAGCGGGCGCACGTACAAGTGATCCTACCTATTGCGCGAAACAGGCGGCTGTCGCTCGTCCGGCGACGCAGTGCTCTCCCACAATGGTCGGATGAGTCGTGGTCTCCCTCGGAAGGGTGGCACGAGTGAACAAGCTCTTAGCGGCCGGTGCGATCACGGTCGCCGTGGCCCTGGCATCCAGCGGCTGCTCCAGCGGCACCTCCGGGACCGACCGGTCCTCGGCGCCCTCCTCGGAGGGCGGGAAACAGAAGGTCTCCTTCCTCGTCTTCCCCTCGCCCAACCTGCCCGAGTCGTACTGGAAGGCCCAGGTCGAGCTGGTCACCAAGGCTCACCCCGACCTGGACGTCGAACTGGTCGCCGCGCCGTCGGAGTCGGAGCGCAACGACTACGCCAAGCAGCTCGCCGCCTCCGGGCAGCTTCCCGACGTGCAGATCGGCATGCAGGACCTCGTCGCGCTGGAGTCGCACCTCGCCCCCTGGACCGAGGCCGAGCTCAAGGACTTCCTCTGCCCCACCTGCGGCGCGGTCAACGGCAAGGTCCTCCAGCTGCCGACCAACACGCAGACCATCCCGAACGTCTTCTACAACAAGAAGCTGTTCGCGCAGGCCGGCATCGCCGAGCCGCCCAGGACCTACGCCGAGCTGCTCGCCGCCGCCGAGAAGCTCAAGGCCAAGGGCATCGCCCCGTTCGTCAGCGGCGGCGCGTTCGTCACCTCCCAGCCGTGGACGGCGATCCTCGCCACCGACCTGTACGCCAGGACGCCCGACTGGATGGCCAGGCGGCGCGGCGGCCAGGCGACGTTCGCCGCCGACCCGGCCATGAAGGCCGCCACCCAGAAGTTCGCCGACCTCGCCGCCAAGGGCTACCTCGACAAGCGGCAGATCGGCCAGGACTACCCCAAGACCCAGGAGGCCTTCCTCGGCGGCAAGGGCGCGATGTACCCCATGGGCAGCTGGTTCGCCGCCGCGGCCGACCAGTCGGACATGAAGGACGACATCGGCGTGTTCGCCTGGCCCGGCGACGACGGGAGCCTGCACCTGCCGGCCTTCACCGGCGGCGGCCTGTCCGTCAGCGCCGACGCCCGCAACCCGGCCGCCGCCAAGGAGTTCGCGCTCGCCTTCCAGCTCACCAAGGAGAACCTCGACGCCTCGGTCAAGGCCGACGCGCTCTTCCCCGCCGTCAAGGGCTACACCCCGCCCTCCGACACCGGACCCGTCTTCAAGGCCGTGTACGACCTGTGGCAGAAGGCGGTCACCGAGAAGGCCACCGTGCCCGCGTTCGGCTGGGAGGCCGGTGACGCGGCCATGCTGCCCGGCATGCAGGGCAAGTTCTGGTCCACCGCCCAGGACCTCGTCAGCGGCAGGAAGAACGTCGACCAGGCGCTCACGTTCCTCGACACCGAATGGGAGAAGACCGGGTGACGATCTCTTGACGGCCGTCGACACCACCAGGCGCGGGCCCGGCCGCGCCACGTCGGGGAGCCCCGGCCGCCGGAGCGCGCCCCGGCGGCCGGCCGGGCCGGGACTGTGGCACTTCCTGACCTTCGCCGCGCCCGGCACGCTCATCTACCTGTGCCTGGTGGTCCTGCCCATCGGGCTCAGCTTCGGCTACAGCCTCACCAACCAGGCGCTGCTGCGGCCCGACACGCAGTTCGTCGGGCTGCGCAACTACCGGCTGCTGCTGCAGGACGAGACGTTCCTCGAGTCGCTGCGGGTCACCTCGATCCTGACCCTCATCGTGGTCATCGTGCCGAACGTGCTCGGCGTCGCCATCGCCGTGCTGCTCGACCGGCGCGGCTGGCTCTACAACGCGCTGCGCAGCGTGTTCTTCACCCCCATGGTGATCAGCTCCGTGGTCATCAGCGTCATCTGGACCCGCATCCTCGCCGACGACGGCCCCGTGAACCAGGCGCTGCGCGGCCTGGGCGTGGCCGAGCCGCCCGGCTGGCTGTCCGACCCCGGCCTCGCGCTCTACTCCCTGTCGTCCATCGTCTGCTGGCAGATGCTCGGCTTCTGCGTCGTCGTCTACCTCGCCGGCCTCCAGGGCGTGCCGCAGGAGCTGGCCGAGGCCGCCGCGATCGACGGCGCCGGCCCGGTGCGGCGCTTCCGCAGCGTCACCTGGCCGCTGCTCGCGCCCGCGCTCACCATCAACACCGTCGTGCTGCTGATCTCCGCGTTCAAGATCTTCGACCACGTCAAGGTCATCACCAACGGCGGCCCCGGCACCGGCACCACGGCCACCGTGGCGTTCGTCGTCCTCCAGGAGGGGTTCGTGGAGAACCGCACCGGCTACGCCTCCGCCGAGGCCATCGTCATGCTCGTCCTCATCGCCGCCCTGTCGGTCGTCACCCTGCGGTTCCTGCAACGACGGGAGGTGCAGCTGTGACCGGATCGCGCGCGCCGTGGCTGCGCCCTCTCGTCGCGCTGGCCGTCGGCGGCGTCTTCTTCATCCCGCTCTACATCGCGCTGATCAACGTCTTCAAGGACAGCCGGCAGGTCGCCGGCGGCGCCATGTCGCTGCCCGCGCCGCCCACCCTGGACAACCTGTGGCGCGTCCTGACCGGCCCCGACAGCCTCTTCTGGTCGTCGCTGCGCACCAGCGTGCTCGTCACCGGGCTGTCGATCGTCATCCTGACCCTGCTGTCGGCCATGCTCGGCCACTACCTGGCCCGGCGCTCGGCCTGGTGGTCCAGGGCCATCATGGTGCTGCTGCTGTGCGGGCTGATGATCCCGCCGCAGGTCATCCTCATCCCCATGACGCAGGTGCTGCGGGCCCTCGGCCTCATGTCCACGCTGCCGGGGCTCGTGCTGTTCAACGTCGGCTACTACGTGCCGTTCGGGGTCTTCGTCTTCTCGGGGTTCATGAAGGGCGTCCCGAGGGAGCTGGAGGAGGCCGCCGCCATCGACGGGGCCACGCGGTGGCAGACGTTCTGGCGGATCGTCTTCCCGCTGCTGCGTCCCGCCACGGCCAGCGTGCTCATCTTCCTCGGAGTGTGGATCTGGAACGACTTCATCAACCCGCTCATCATCTACGGGCCCCGCGAGGGCACCACCATCATGACCGGGATCTACAAGTCGCTCGGGCAGTACGCGGCGGACTTCGGCGGCATGTTCGCCCTGATGTTCCTGGCCACGTTGCCTATCCTGGTGTTCTACCTGCTGCTGCAGAAGCAGTTCGTCAAGGGCCTCACGGGAGGCGCCACCAAGGGCTGACGCCTCCCGCGAGCCGGAGGCTAGTTGAGCTTGTCCTGGATGGTGACGAGGATGTCCATCATGGCGAACTGGGTCTGCTGCATCGTGCGCTGAGTGTCCTGCATCGAGGTCTGGGCCTCCTGCAGGACCGTCATCTGGTGCTGTAGGGTGTCGACCTTGGTGTCCAGGGCGGTCACCTTGGTGTCCAGGGCGGTCACCTTGTTGTCCAGGGCGGTCACCTTGCCGTCCAGGACGGCCACCTTGCCGTCCAGGACGGTCAGCTTGCCGTCGAGGGCCTTGACGTAGTTGGCGACGCCGTTGATCCGCTCGGTCAGTTGCTGGCCGAGCTCCATCTGGTCGGCGCGGACCTGGATCAGCTGGTTCTCGATCGCCGTGCCGAACTGAAGCGCCGCGTCCTTGATGCTCAAGAGAATCTCCCCTACCTTCGTCGGTAGGGACCGGGGATGTAATGGATCTCCGGTCCCGATTTCTTGGGGCAAGAGTACTCAGGCGAATGAGGAATCCGAGCGCCTTTTCCGGGCGCCGATTCGACATTTTCGAGGCGTCTACCTGGGCAAACACCGAGATATCCGGAAAATGCCACCAGGCGTCGGGGGCCATCCCGCCGCGATACCGGACAGAAGCTCAGGCCAGTGTCGTGCAGGGCGGGACGGCGGCGAGCAGGTCGCCGCCTGCACGCTCATCCACCTGGGGCCGGCTGAGCGGGCTCGACGACGACGTCATGGGTCAGGAGCCGTACAGGCGCTCCACGTCGGCGGCGAAGTCACGCAGGACGATGTTGCGCTTGATCTTGAGGGTCGGCGTCAGGTGCCCGCTCTCCTCGGTGATGTCGGCGTCCAGGATCGCGAACTTCTTGATCTGCTCCGCCTTCGACACCGTGGCGTTGGCCCGGTCGACCGCCTGCTGGATCTCGGCGCGCAGCTCCGGGTCGGCGCTCGGCTCCGCCGCCTTGCCGGTCCCTCCGCGCGTGGACCGCCAGTGCTCCAGCGCCTCGGGGTCCAGCGTGACCAGGGCGCCCACGAACGGGCGGCCGTCGCCGACGACCACGGCCTGCGAGACGAGCGGATGGGCCCGCAGCGCGTCCTCCAGCGGCCCCGGAGCGACGTTCTTGCCGGCCGCCGTCACCAGGATCTCCTTCTTGCGCCCGGTGATCCGCAGATAGCCGTCCGCGTCCAGCTCGCCCACGTCGCCGGTGTGGAACCAGCCGTCGCCGTCGAGCACCTCGCTGGTGGCCTCGTCGTTGTTCCAGTAGCCGCGGAAGACGTGGCGGCCCTTGGCCAGGATCTCGCCGTCGTCGCCGATGCGGATCGTCACCCCGGGCAGCGGCTTGCCCACCGTGCCGACCTTGTTGGCTCCGGGCATGTTGACGGTGCAGGGGGCGGAGGTCTCGGTCAGGCCGTACCCCTCGAAGACCTCGATGCCGGCGCCGCGGAAGAAGTGGCCGAGCCGCTCGCCGAGCGCGCCGCCGCCGCTCACGGCCGCCGACAGGCGCCCGCCGGTGGCCGCGCGCAGCTTGCCGTACACGAGCCGGTCGAACAGGGCGTGCCGCAGGCGCAGCCCGAGGGGCGCGCCGCCCGAGCTCTCGGCGCGGCTCCAGGCCACCGCCGTGTCGACGGCGCGGGCGAAGATCGCGCCCTTGCCGCCCGAGATGGCCTTCTGCTCGGCGCCGTTGTAGACCTTCTCGAACACCCGCGGCACGCCCAGCAGGAACGTCGGCCCGAACTCGACCAGGTCGGGCGCCACGTTCTTCATGTTCGGGGTGTGGGCCAGGACCGCGCCGGCCTCGACCAGCGCGACCTGGATCATGCGGGCGAAGATGTGCGCCAGTGGCAGGAACAGCAGCGCGGCCGGGGCCTCGCCGGTGAACAGCGGCTCCAGCGGCCCGCGCACCACGTTGCGCCCGGTGTAGAGCAGGTTGTCGTGGGTGATCCGGCAGCCCTTGGGGCGGCCGGTGGTGCCCGAGGTGTAGACGACGGTGGCGAGGTCGGCCCCGCACACCCGCCGGCGGCGCTCGGCCACGTCCTCGTCGGAGATCTCGGAGGCGCCCGGCAGGCCGTCGAGCGCGGCCTCGACCCGCCACAGGTCCTTCAGGCCGGGCGCGGCCTCGCGCACGGTCTCCTCGTGCGCGTCGAGCTCGACGAACGCCGCCCGGGCCGCGCTGTCGGTCAGGATCCACCGGACCTGCTCGGTCGAGGACGTCTCGTAGACGGGCACGAGCACCGCGCCCACCGACCAGACGGCGTAGTCGATCAGCGTCCACTCGTAGCGGGTGCGCGAGATGAGCGCGACGCGGTCGCCGTGCTCGACGCCCGCCGCGATGAGCCCCTTGGCCAGGGCGACGACCTGGTCCCGCAGCTCCGCGGCGGTGACGGCGGCCCACGCGCCGTCCACCTTGCGCCGCATGACGACCCTGCCAGGCTCCCGCTCGGCCCTGTCGAACACCGTGTCGGGCAGGCTCGCGGTGGCAGGAACATCCACCAGCACGGGAACGCTGTACTCGCGCACGGACCAACTCCTCCAGGTGCACGCTTCGGGGACGGCCTGGACGTTACCGGGATAAGTTACCCATCGGTAGTCTCGTCATCCAGGCGTTATGAAGCAATTTCTCACGCTAGCAGCCGTCGATCGTGCGGCAGCCCGTTCGCAGCCGCCCGGAATTCCCACCAGCGGTCCGCCGAAGGCGCGCCTAGGATCTTCCGCATGCGGGTTCACGTCATCAGCGATGTGCACGGCCGGGCCGACGCGCTGGCCGCCGCCGGAGCGGGCGCGGACGCGCTCGTCTGCCTGGGCGACCTGATCCTGTTCGTCGACTACGCCGACCACGCGCGGGGCATCTTCGCCGAGCTGTTCGGCGCGGAGCGGGCCGCGGAGTTCATCGGCCTGCGCACCGCCGGGCGCTTCGACGAGGCCCGCGCCCTGTCCGCCCGCCTGTGGGCGAGCCTCGGCGGCGACCCGCGCGAGCACATCGAGGGCCGGGTGCGGGCCCAGTACGAGCGCCTGTTCGCGGCCATGCCCACGCCCGCCTACCTCACCTACGGCAACGTCGACATCCCGCGCCTGTGGGCCGACTACACGCGCGACGGCCACCGGGTGCTCGACGGCGAGAGCGTGGAGATCGGCGGCCTGCGGTTCGGGTTCGTCGGCGGCGGCCTGCGCACCCGCTACCGCACGCCGTACGAGATCAGCGACGAGGAGTACGCCGCGAAGGTGGAGGCCCTCGGCGAGGTCGACGTGCTGTGCTGCCACATCCCGCCCGCGGTGCCCCAGCTCCTGTACGACGTGGTCGCCCGGCGCCTCGAGCGGGGCAGCGAGGCCACGCTGGAGGCGATCCGCCGCACCCAGCCCCGCTACGCGCTCTTCGGCCACGTCCACCAGCCGCTGTACCGGCGCACCCGCATCGGCCGCACCGAGTGCGTGAACGTCGGCCACTTCCGGGGAACCGGCGTTCCGTACGTCCTCGAATGGTGATCGGCGAATGGTGATCAGCGGGGTCCGGCGGTCCGCCGCAAGGAGCGGATTCTGCATTACGGTGGTCGCATGGCTGATCGCACGACTTCGAGCATCGTCATCGACGCCGGCCGGGCCCGCGTCATGGCGATCATCGCCGACTTCCCCGCCTACCCCGAGTGGGCGGGCCAGGTGAAGAGCGCCGAGGTCCTGACCACGGGCGCCGACGGCAGGGCCGGGACCGTGCGCTTCGTCCTCGACGCCGGCGTGATCAGCGACACCTACACCCTCGGCTACACCTGGCACGACGACGAGAGCGTCTCCTGGCGGGTCGCCGAGCCGGGCAAGATGGTCGCCGAGCTGGCCGGAAGTTACCTCCTGGCCGAGGCGGGCACGGGCACCGAGGTGACGTACGAACTGGCGGCCGAGCTGAAGGTGCCGATGATCGGCATGCTGCGGCGCAAGGCCGAGAAGGTCATCGTGGACACCGCCCTCAAGGGCCTGAAGAAGCGTGTCGAAGGCCGCTGAGGTGGGGCCCCGGGTCCTGCTGTTCACCGGGAAGGGCGGCGTGGGCAAGACCACGGCCGCCGCGGCGACCGCCACGCTCGCCGCCCGGCGCGGCCTCAAGACACTGGTCGTGTCCACCGACACGGCCCACTCGCTGGCCGACGCGCTCGCCGTCGAGCCCGGCGAGGTCGCTCCCGGCCTGCACCTGCACCAGGTCGACACGCAGAAGTCCCTCGAACGCCACTGGGGCGAGCTGCGCGACTACGCCCGCGGCCTGCTCACCGAGCTCGGCCTGGACGAGATCACCTCCGAGGAGGTGACGGTCCTGCCGGGCGCCGAGGAGATCATCGCGCTGCTGGAGCTGCGCGAGCACGCCCGGTCCGGGGTCTGGGACGTCATCGTGGTCGACTGCGCGCCCACCGCCGAGACGCTGCGGCTGCTCGCCCTGCCCGAGGCGCTCGACTGGCACGTGAGCAGGCTGCTCCCCGTCGGCCGGAAGATCATGAAGCTCGCGTCGCCGTTCGTGCGGAGCGTCGCGCGCGTCAGCACCCCCGGCGACGAGGTGGTCGGCGCGGGTGAGCGCCTGCACCGCGCCCTGCTGGAGGTGCGCGAGCTGCTCACCGGCGACGGCGCGTCCGTGCGGCTCGTGCTCACGCCGGAGGCCGTGGTGCTCGCCGAGGCGCGGCGCACCCTCACCTCGCTCAACCTGTACGGCTACCGCGTCGACGCGGTCATCGCCAACCGGGTGTTCCCGGCCGGCGGCGCCGACGAGTGGCGGGCCCAGTGGGTGGACGCCCAGACGAGGCTGCTGGCCGAGGCCGAGGAGTCGTTCGCGCCGCTGCCCGTGCACGCCGTGCCGTACCTGCCGGCCGAGCCCGTGGGCGTCGACGCGCTGGCGGCCGTCGGCGAGCGCCTGTACGGCGACGCCGACCCGTTCGGGCCGCCCCGCGTGCGCCCGCCGCTGCGGCTGGCCGCCGACGAGCTGGAGCTCGACCTGCCCGGCGCCGACCGCGACGACGTCGACCTGGCGCGCAAGGGCGACGAGCTGATCGTCACCGCGGGGCCGTACCGGAGGATCCTGGCGCTGCCGGTGGCGCTGGCCCGCAGGGAGATCGCCGGCGCGGTGCTCCTCGACGGCGTCCTGCGGGTACGGTTCAGCTCGGGAGCCCGATCCGGCGCGACGAGCGGATCCGGCGGCCACGACGAGGGGCCGGCCGCCACGTGAGCGAGACGGGCGGACGCTCCGGAGCCAGGGAGGGCCAGATGACCGAGAACAACGACAGGGACCCCCGCGAGAGGGACTCCCGCGACAGAGACGCCGGCGCCACCGACCCCCACGGGGACCCGCTTCGCGACGCGAGCAACCGCGACGCGGGCAACCGCGACGGGACCGGCCGCGACGCGGGCGGCCGGGACGCGGGCGGCCGGGACCCGCTGGGCCGTGACCCGATCGGCACGGTCGCGGACGAGGCGCGCAAGCTGTTCGACACGATCCAGGGACGCGCCACCCGCCAGGTCGGCCGGACGGTGCTCAACTCCTTCGCCGGCGGCTCGTTCGGCGGCGGCGGGCGCAAGGAGAAGGACGTGTGGGGCGAGGCCGTCTCCGAGCCCCACGACGAGTACATCTGCCGCGCCTGCCCGGTGTGCCGGGCCATCGCGGCCCAGCGCGAGTCCGGCGGCGACGTGACCGGCCACCTCGTGGCGGCGGGCGGCGAGCTGTTCGCCGCCTTCCGGCAGACGCTGGACGCGTTCAGCAAGCCGGCCTCCCCCCGTAGGTCGCGCGACGACAGCGAGCGCGGGCACGATACCGTGCAGCACATCGACCTGGGATAGGAGGCTGCGGCAATGCTCACGATCGGCGTGGACATCGGCGGCACGAAAGTCGCGGCGGGTGTCGTCGACGAGAACGGCACGATCGTCGAGCAGGCGTTGCGCAAGACACCGGCCGACCGGCCCGACCTCATCGCGGAGACGGTCGCGGACGTGGTCCGCGAGCTGGCCGAGGGCCGGGAGATCGAGGCCGTCGGCGTCGGCGCCGCCGGCTTCGTGGACGAGACGCGGTCCGTCGTCCGCTTCGCGCCCAACCTCGCCTGGCGCGAGGAGCCGCTGCAGAAGAAGATCAGCGGCATGGTCGGCCTGCCCGTGGTGATCGAGAACGACGCCAACGCGATGGCCTGGGGCGAGACGCGGTTCGGCGCGGGCCGCGGGCAGTCCCACATCGTCTGCCTCACGGTCGGCACCGGCATCGGCGGCGGCCTGGTCTTCGACGGCGTCCTGTTCCGCGGCCACTGGGGCATGGCGGCCGAGCTCGGCCACATGCAGGTCGTGCCCGAGGGGCGGCAGTGCGGCTGCGGCCAGCACGGCTGCTGGGAGCAGTACGCCAGCGGCAACGCGCTGGTCATGGAGGCCAGGCGCATCGCCGAGGAGCAGCCCGAGCGCGCCGAGATCCTGCTCGGCCTGGCCAACGGCAAGATCGAGGGCGAGGAGGTCACCGAGGCGGCCCGGCGCGGCGACGAGGCGTCGCTGGCGGCGTTCGCCACCCTCGCCGACTGGCTCGGCCAGGGCATGGCCGACCTCGCCGCCGTCCTCGACCCGGGCTGCTTCATCGTGGGCGGTGGCGTGTCCCGCGCCGCCGACCTGTTCCTCGACCGCGCCCGCGAGACGTTCGCCCGGCGGCTGACCGGCCGCGGGCACCGGCCGCTCCCCGAGATCCGCATGGCCGAGCTGGGCGCCGCCGCCGGGATGGTGGGCGCCGCCGACCTGGCCCGGCATCGCTGACGGGATGACGGTCCGTCCGTGACGGTCAGGCTGGCGACCTACAACGTCCGGGGGATGAAGGACAGCGTTCCCGCGCTCACCCGGGTGATCGGCGCGCTCCGCGCCGACCTGCTGTGCGTCCAGGAGGCGCCGCGGCTGCTCGGCTGGCGGAGCCGGCGGGAGGCGCTGGCGGGGTCGTGCGGGCTGCGGGTCGTGGCCGGGCGGCGGCTCGGCGGCGTGGCCGTGTTCGCCGCGCCCCGGGTACGGCTGATCGACGCCGAGAGCCACGTACTGCGGATCTTCGCCGGCCTGGAGGCGCGTGGCCTGGCCATCGCCGTCGTCGAGGTGGAGGGGGCGCGGCTGGCCGTCGGCTCCACGCACCTCGACCTGAACGGCGCGGCCCGGCTGCGCCACGTGACCGAGGCGATGGCGCTGCTGGAGGCGGCGGCGGCCCGGTTCGGCGCGGCGCCGGTCCTGTGCGGCGACTTCAACGAGCGCGACCACCAGCCGGCCTGGCGCTACGCCGCCACCCGCCTCACCGACTGCTACCCGGCGGCGCCGCGGGGCGACGGGCCGACCTTCACCGCCCGGCACCCCCAGGCGCGCATCGACGCGGTCTTCGCCTCTCCTGACCTGCGGGTTCACGCCTGCGGAGGGGCGGAGGCCGCCCCGGCCGACCTGGCCGCGGCCTCGGACCACCTGCCGGTGGTCGCGGAGCTGGAATCGGGGGCTGGGCTCCGGGGACCTGTCATGAACCCGTAGCATTTGCTCATGACCCGTCGCTTCCGGCGGTGTGCGCTTTCCTTGATCATGGCGACGCCCTTGGCCTGGTCCCAGGTCACGCCCGCCGCGCATGCCGAGCCACGCCCCGCCTCCGTGGAGGCGTGGCAGCACTCGACGAGCGCGCGCCTGACCGCCGACGGCTCGCTGTCCGACGTGGCCGCCCTGTCCGCCGACGACGTGTGGGCGGTGGGGCAGCAGGAGATCTGGGACGTCTGGAAGAACCGCGGCACGATCCGCCACTGGGACGGCGCCCGCTGGGCCGAGGTGGCGATCCGCGACGCCAGCGGCGCGGGAAACCTGCGCGGCGTCGCCGCCGCCTCGTCCTCCGACGTGTGGGCCGTGGGCGACGGCCACGACGGCGTCCCGTACATCGCGCACGGCGACGTCAACGGCTTCGACCGGGTACGGGCCCCGGGCCTGTGGGCCGGCGACTGGCTCGGCGGGGTCGACGCCCGGCCCGGTCGGGTGGTGGCCGTGGGCCGCGGCAAGACCCGCGACCCCGACCCGAAGAAGAAGGACTGGACGGTCGGGCTCATCGTCACCGGGCAGGGCGGCAGGTGGACCGTCCAGGAGACCGACATCGAGGGCGCCCTCTACGCGGTGTCCGAGGGCTTCGCGGTGGGCGACACCGGCAGCCAGCCGCTGATCATGCACGAGTCGGGCGACACCTGGAAGGCCATGCCGGTGCCCGACGTGCCCGGCGGCTACCTGCGCGACGTCCAGATCGACGGCGGCAAGCGGGCCATGGCCGTCGGCGGCGTCTACCACGGGCCCAGCGACGTCGAGCCGCTCGTGATGTCGTGGGACGGCAAGCACTGGCGGCGCGTGCCGCTGCCCGGCACCGACGCCCGCCTGTACGGGGTGACCGGCGACGGCAAGGGCCGCTACTGGATCTCCGGCTACGACCCGTCCCATGAGACGGAGCCGTTCATGATGCGCTGCGAGAAGGGCGACTGCGAGATCATCCGGGGCGCGGCCGCGGAGGGCAGGAGCAGCGTGCGGCTGCAGGCCGTCACCTACCTGCCCGGCAAGGGCGCGGTGTGGGCCGTGGGCCACGCCGTCGACGCGGCCGACCGCTACACCGACGTGGTGGAGACCTTCGGCCCGGGCGGCTCGCCGCCGAAGGACTCCTGAACCGCGTTCCGCCCCTTCTGACCGGAGCTAGAGGACGGCTCCGTCGTCCCAGCCGGAGTCGTTCGGCGGGCCGTCCCCCATGCGGACCACCAGCGCCACGAAGCCGCCGATGAACGCCGCCACCGCCGTGAACAGCGCCCAGCCCTCCATCCGCCAGTCGGCCATCGCGGCCAGCAGCAGGTAGGCGGGCCCGCCGAACAGCCCCGCCCAGGCCAGCTTGGTGGTCAGGTCGAGCTTGGGCAGCGGGGGAGGGGGCGGCGGCTCGAAATGGCCCTCGTCGTCCTCATCGTCGTGCTCGTCCCGCTCCGGCTCGGCTTCCTCGGCCGGCGCGGGCTCCGCGGGCTGGATCACCCGGTGCGTCTGGTCGAGGGGGACGTTCTCGCTGTCCGGCCACGGCTGATCGGCCGAGTCGCGCTCGGCGGTGTCGTTGAAGGACGCGACGATCTGCCGCCAGACCTCGTCCTCGTCACTCTGGGGCGTCACCTAGATGGGCCTCTCCGCAGCGATCGCGACTTCCCCCTGGGTGCGATCAGTCCCTCTGCAAGGGTACCGAGGCATGTGTCCTGATGAAGCCGAGGCTACCGGCAAAGATCCTGTCGGCATCGTTGTCGAGCGTCGCAACATGGTAGCTATCCGTAAGCTCCTCGATCGTGGCCTGCGGGACCTTCTGCCGGAGGACGGCCACGCTGGTGGGTTTCACCACGTGGTCGTCGGTGCTGTGGAACACCAGCAGCGGCTGTGTCACCCGGGCGAGGTCGGCCTGCACCAGCGACCACAGTCCCGGCAGCGAGGCGGCCGCCTTCACGGGGGTGCGCGTGTACGCCAGCTCGGTCACGCCCGGCTTCTTCACGTCGTTCGCCACCCCGGGCACCGACGGCACGAACCACTTGAGCAGCGGGGCCAGCCTCATCAGCGGCACGTCGTTCGCGATCGACGGGTTGACCACCACCACCCCCTTGATCGCGTCGCCGTGCACCTCGGCCAACCGCAGCGCCAGGCAGCCGCCCAGCGACAGGCCGGCCACGAACACCTCGGCGCAGCGCCCCTGGAGATCCTCGAACGCCTTCTCCACCTCGGCGTACCAGTCCTCCCAGCGGGTGTGGTTCATCTCCTGCCAGGTCGTGCCGTGGCCCGGCTGGCGGGGCAGCGAGACGCTCAGGCCGTGCTCCGCGAGGAACTCCGCCCACGGCCGCAGCGACTGCGGCGTGCCGGTGAACCCGTGGCAGAGCAGCACGCCGATCTGGCCTGCTTCGTGATGGTACGGCTCCGCGCCTGGCATGAGCGGCATAACAGCTCCTCGAAGGGATTTCATCCCGGAATTGCCCGATCGTCGCACGATCCAGGCCCTTTGTGCGAGAGGTGGGTAGGAGCATCGAGTCTGAGATGCGAAGATGACGTTGCTCACAGATGAAGCGCAGAGGAAGAGGTGGCCGGGTGTTCTACTGGGTGGTCAAGGCCATCTTGGGGCCGTTCCTCCGTCTCGTGTTCCGGCCCTGGACCGAGGGCGCGGACAACGTGCCCAAACAGGGGCCGGTCATCCTCGCCGGCAACCACCTGTCGTTCGCCGACCACTTCTTCGGCCCGCTGCAGCTGCGCCGTAAGGTCATCTCGCTGGGCAAGTCGGACTACTTCACCGGCCGGGGCGTCAAGGGCTTCTTCACGCGGCTGTTCTTCAGCGGCGTGGGCACCGTGCCGATCGACCGCTCCGGCGGCAAGGCCAGCGAGGCGGCGCTGCGCACCGGCCTGCGGGTGCTGCGCGAGGGCCACATCCTCGGCATCTACCCCGAGGGAACCCGCTCGCCCGACGGCCGCCTCTACAAGGGCAAGACGGGCGTCGCCCGGCTCGCGCTGGAGTCACGCGCCCCGGTCATCCCGTGGGCCATGGTCAACACCTTCGAGATGATGCCCCCCGGCCACCCGCTGCCCAAGATGGGCATCCGGCCGGGCGTCCGGTTCGGCAAGCCGCTCGACTTCTCCCGCTACTACGGGATGGAGGACGACCGGCTGGTCCTGCGGGCGGTGACGGACGAGATCATGTACGCGCTCATGGAGCTGTCGGGCCAGGAGTACGTCGACAAGTACGCGGCCAGCGCCAAGGTCGAGATGGAGCGCGCGACCCGGGCCGCCGCCAAGCACTGACCTTCGCTCCTCACCGCCTCAGGGCCTGCTCCGTCTTCGCCAGGGCCGTGGTCATGACCTCCAGCTCGTCGCGGGTGAGCCGGTCGATGAGGTAGGAGCGCACGACGTCGAGGTGACCCGGCGCCACGCGTTCGAGGCAGCGCAGGCCGGCCTCGGTGATCACGGCCAGCACGCCGCGGTCGTCCGACGGGCACGTGGTGCGCTCCACCAGGCCCGCCCTCTCCAGGCGGGTGACCTGGTACGTCAGCGCGCTCTTCGACACCACCACGTCCCGGGCCAGCTCCGTCATGCGCAACTGGCGGCCGGGGGCGTCGGCCAGCCGCACCAGGATCTCGTACTGCGGGTGCGTCAGCCCGGCCGCGGCCTTGAGCTGCTCCTCGATGCGCCGCTCCAGCAGGTGAGAGGTGGACAGGAAGGCGCGCCACGCCGCCATTTCCGTGTCGTCTAGCCACCGGGTGTCCGTCACGGCCCAAGTGTACGCGTTGTTCAGATTTGAACCATCCTGCTACAGTCGTTCAAAACTGAACGAACCACTTGTCTGAGGAGACAGCATGATCGACCAGGCGCGCCCCGTCGCCCTGCTGCTCGCCCGGGTGGCGCTCGGCGTCATCTTCCTCGTGCACGGCTACCAGAAGTTCGCCGTCATGGGCATCGCGGGCACCACGAAGTTCTTCGAGTCGATCGGCGTACCGCTCGCCGGCGTCGCCGCCCCGGCCATCGCGGTGCTGGAGGTGGCCGGCGGCCTGGCGCTGATCCTCGGCGCGGCGCTGCCGATCGCGGGCACGCTGCTGGCGCTCGACATGGTGGGCGCGATCGTGTTCGTCCACGGGGCCAGCGGGTTCGGCGCGGACAAGGGCGGATACGAGTTCGTCCTGTCGCTCGCCGCCGGGGCGCTGGCGGTCGGGTTCACCGGGGGCGGCGCCCTGGCGGTGGACACGCTGCTGCGCCGCCGCCGCGACACACCGGTGGGCGCCTCGGCCTGACCAGGGGCGGGCCGCGCCCGGAGGGCGCCGCCCGCTTCACTCCACGCCAGGTCGGGGCTGGACGGGCCGGGGGCTCAGGACAGGCCGCTGGTCAGGACAGGCCGGGGGTCAGGACAGGTGGGTGCGGATCTGCCTGATGTGGTCGGGGGTGGAGCGGCAGCAGCCGCCGATCAGGGACGCCCCCGCGCGCTCCCACTCCTTGGCCGCCTGACCGTACTCCACCGGATCGGTCAGCCCGAGCCAGCGGCGGCCCTCCGCGTCCCACGTCTCGCCCGAGTTGGGGTAGACGACCACCGGCAGCCCTCCGGACAGGGCCGCGATCACGCCGGGCACGTGGCGCGGCGCGGTGCAGTTCGCGCCCACCGCCACCACCTGCGGGTCGCCGGTGAACAGGGCGGCCGCCTCACGGATGGGCGTGCCGTCGCTGATGTGCTCGCCGTCCCGGCAGGAGAAGCTCACCCACGCCTTGAGCCCCGGCGTCTCCTTCAGCAGCCGCGCCAGCGCCCGCGCCTCGGCGTACGACGGGATGGTCTCGCAGGCCAGCAGGTCGGCGCCGGCCGAGGCGAGGATCTCCCAGCGGGGCCGGTGCCAGGCCAGCAGCCCCTCCTCGCCGAGGTCGTAGTCGCCGGTGTACTCGGCGCCGTTGGCCAGGTAGGCCCCGTACGGGCCCACGCTGGCCGCCACCAGCCCACCCCCGGCGTCGTCGCGCGCCTGCGCGGCCAGCTCGACCGAGAGCCTGATGAGGCGCTCGGCCTGCGCCACGCTCGCGCCGCGTCGCAGGAAGCCGGGGATCGACGCCTGGTAGCTGGCCGTCGTCGCCACGTGGGCGCCCGCGGCGAAGTAGTCGGCGTGGACGCGCCGGATCAGGTCCGGGTCTTCCATCAGCAGCCGCGCCGACCACAGCTCGTCGCTCAGGTCGGCGCCGAGCGTTTCGAGGTGGGTGGCCAGGCCGCCGTCCAGGACAAGAGTGCTCACACGCTCCAGCCTATGGGCCGCGCCGTACCGGACCGGACGGTGCGCGGTATTTCGGGGACGCCGGTGGGCGCGGGGTTTCCGCGTTTACCGGAAAAGGCGACCGTCGTTCCTGGTCCGTATTTGACGCCAGATTTCCGGCGATTGTGGTTGCACCTGCCTGACGTCCGGCCCGGGAGGCGCGGCGGCAGGTCACAGGGCATGGAGAAGGCGTCAAGCAGGGTCGCGTCACGCTGAGGGCGCGAGTCGCGACATTCCCTCACGACGCTCTCGGGAGTGATTCGGGCCCTTTCTGTCGTGCCGGACGGTGCCGCCACGAGGGCGGAACGCATTCGGCACGCTGCGCGATTTCGCCGGTTCTCTCCGCATTGCCCGCGCACGTTGAATTCTCGCCGGAACACCGGTCCCGTCCTGGCCGTGTCACGGTCAGGACGGGACCGGCTCGTCAGGCGCGCTTCCAGAAGGGAGCGCGCGGCGGCTTCTCCCCGGAGCCGCCGCCCGAGCCGCCGCCGGGGCCGCCGCCCGTCAGGGACGTGAGGACCTCGATGGCGTGCCGCCGCAGTGCCGTCAGGTCCGTGCCCGGACGCTCGGCCGCCTCCAGCTCGCGCGCCAGGTCCGACAGCTCCGTGTGACCGCCCAGGTACGCCGACAGGGCCGCCAGCCGGGAGCCGAGGTCGGCCAGGTAGAGGGCGTCGGCCGTGTGCAGCGCGCTGAGCCGGTCGAGCTCCGCCACGAGCTGTCCCCGTACCGACCCCAGCTCGCGCGAGGCGCGCCGGGCGGGACGCGGCGCAGCCCCCGGCCGCCCGAACATCGGGCCCCGCGGTCCCACCGAACCGCCCGAGGAACCTCCGTACCCTCCGGCGCCGCCCGCGCCGCCGCCCCCGCCCGCGGGGGCACCCGGAGCGGGGCCCGGGCTCATCGGGATTCCCTGGTCCAACGCCGCCTCGAACGTCGGCGAGGACGCCCGCATCGGGCTCGGCGCCGACATCACCGCGGCCTGGGCCATGAACCCGGGCATCGGCGGCGCCGACGGCATCTCCCAGCCGCTCGGCGGCTCGACCGGCTGGATGACCCGGTGCTCCGGCCCGCCCTCGGCCACCGTCCTGCTGTCCACCGCCACGTACGCCGTGAACCTGCACAGCACGCCGTGCTCCAGCGAGACGCGGACGATCCGCGCCTCCAGCTCGTGCTCGCCCATCGCGTACCGGTCCTCCAGCTCGCGCAGGTGCGCGCGGGCCCAGACGGCCCGCAGGGCCGGGTTGTCCACGGCCGTCCCGGCGACCTGCCGCTCCCACGGCTCGCCCGCCGCCAGGCCGCGCACGGTCACCGGCCCGCCGCCCCGGTGACGCCCGTACACCCGCAGCGGCACGCCCGGGAAGATCGAGCCCAGATGCGTGAGCGTGCCCGGCACCACGTCGAGGCCCTTGAGCTCCAGGTCCGTGACCAGGGGTGCGCCGATGCGCCGGTGGATCTGCTCCATGGCGGCGTCGAGCCGGTCCTCCGACTCGACCAGCTCGCACCGGCCCGCGCCGAGCCCGGCGAGCCTGCCGAGGAAGCCGGCGTTCACGGCGCGGTCGATGCCGACGGCGTGGACGCGCATGGCCGACAGCGCGCCGCCGGCCTGCTCCAGGATCTGGTCCTCGTTGCCCACCTGGCCGTCGGTGACGAGGACGAGCACCCGCTCGCGGCCCTCGGCGGGCGGCAGCAGCGACACGGCCTCGCGCAGCGGCTCCAGCAGCTCGGTGCCGCCCCGGGCGTCCACGCGGGACAGGTGCTCGACGGCGCGGTACCGGTTGCGGTCCGACGCCTCCACGAGCCCCTCGAACGGCTGCTCCACCACCGAGTCGAACGTCAGCACCGCGAACCGGTCCGCGGAGGTGAGGGTGTCGACGATGCGGGCGGCGGCCCGCCGGGCGGCGACCATCTTCCAGCCCGCCATGCTGCCCGAACGGTCCAGCAGCAGCACCAGGTCACGGGGGGCGCGCGGCGCCTCCAGCGCGGGCGGGACGACGGTCAGCGCGAACGTCCCCTCGCCGCCGGAGGTCTCGCCGGTGCTCTCGCCGGGGGTCTCGCCGGTGTCGAGCTGGAGCGAGGTCGAGGCGTCGAACGCCAGCCTGAGGATGAAGTCCCGGTCCAGCCGCTCGCCGGGGCGCAGCCGTACCGTGTGGGCGTCCTCCTCCACGACGTGCAGGCTGGAGGAGACGTCGCGCAGGTCCAGCCCGGCGGGGTCGAGGGTCACGGCCAGCGACAGCCGCACCGGCGAGGGGAAGCCGGGCAGCAGCACCGGCGGGGTGATCCGCGAGGCGTCGGGCACCGCGCCGGTGTCGGGCGCCGTGCCGTCCCCGGCGGACGTGCCGTCGAGCGGTGTCCCAGGGATGTAGCGGGGCGCCACCACCAGCGGGAAGCGGAACGTGGCCGCGCCGTCCTCGTACGGCAGCGGCTGGCTGAGCGACATCCGGACGGTGACCCGCTCGCCGGGCAGGATGTTGCCCACCCGGATCGTGAACACGTCCGGCCGCTCCTCCTCGGCGATCGCCGCCCGCCTGCCCTCGCGCAGCGCCCGGTCGTAGTCGGCCCGCGCCTGGCCGCGCTCCTTGAGCACGCCCTCGATCACCCGGTCGTCGGCCTCCATCCGGAACGCCGTCACGGCCGCCCGGTCGGGGAGCGGGAAGACGTACGTGGCCTCCAGCGTGACGTCGAACGGGTTCCGGAAGCCCTGGGCCACCTCCACCCCGGCGACCAGACCGGAGATCGCGGCCGAGACGTCCACGCTCTCCAGCGGCAGGTTGCCCCGGTCGGTGCGCAGGGCGCCGAACCCGGCGTCCGGCACGGGCCGGCACCGTTCGGCCTCGAGTGGAACGATCTTCATGCGAGCTTCCTCTCTTGGAGTACTGCCAGCAGCGGGGCGGCCGCGCCGAGCACGGCCTGGACGTCGTCGGTGGAAGGGACGCGGCCCGCGCCGTCGAGCACCAGCGTCACGCCGGGCGCGATCCTGATCCCGCGCACCAGCCCACCGGCCGCCGCCGCGTCGTCGGCGGCGATCGAGGTCACGGCCGGCGTCACGGCCGGGGTCGCGGCCGGGGTCGGGGTGCGGCCGCTCGGGGGGCGCGTCCAGAAGCGGGCCTGCTCGCCCTCCGGGGAAGCGCCGCCCCGGGGGTCCGGAGCGGAGATGCCGTCGGGACGGGGCGCGGGGACGGCCTTCGCGGCCGGCCGGGCAGCCGGGGGGCCTTCCGGGCGCCCGCCCGGAGGCACGGCGGTGTCCGGGTGACCCGCCGTCTCCAGCATGGCGTCCGTGGCGCCCGCCAGGGCCACCTGGATGTCGGCGATCGACAGCCCGGCGGCCTGCAGGCGCTTGACGGCGACGAGCTGCAGCAGGTGGCGCCGGCCGTACCGGGCGACCCTGCCGCGCCGGGACAGCGGCGGGTCCACCAGGCCGATCGTCGTGTACCACCTGATCAGACGCTCGCCCGGGACCTCACGCACCCGGCCGTTGCCGTTCGGCCCGCCGGCCCGCAGCAGGCCGGCCGCCCGCTCCGCCAGCTCACCGATGGTCCAGGTCTCGTCCATGCCTCCACAATGACACTGTCACTGTTGCAGTGTCAATATGCAGGATTAAAGCGGGCGAAATGGTTCAGAAGAAGGAGAGATGTCCTACTACGGGGAGGAAGAACATCATGGTGCAGATCACCGGACCGCTCTCGGGCGAGGCGAAGAGCACGGTGGCCGAGTGCCTGCAGGGCGCCCTGGTCGACCTCATCGACCTGTCGCTCGTCGCCAAGCAGATGCACTGGAACATCGTCGGGCCGAACTTCCGCTCGATCCATCTCCAGCTCGACGAGCTGGTCTCGCTGGCGCGCGAGCACGCCGACACCGTGGCCGAGCGCGCGGCGGCGCTGGGGATCAACCCCGACGGCCGCTCCTCCACCCTGGCCAAGAGCACCAAGCTGGCGCAGCCGGAGAGCGGCTGGGTCGAGGACGGCAAGGTCATCGCCACGATCACCGACATCCTCGACGGGGTCGGACGGCGTATGCGGGAGCGGATCGAGCAGACGGAGGAGCCCGACCCGGTCACCCAGGACGTGCTCATCGCGATCGCGCAGGACATCGACAAGGAACGCTGGATGTTCCAGGCCCAGCGCTGACCGCGTCGCGTCGGCGAAGCCCGGGAGCCCGCGCGGCCCCCGGGCTTCTGCTGCCGGAGGGCAGGGGGACGTGGGCGATATGCCCGGTTGCGAGGGGCCGGTGGGCCGGGGTTCGCGTGCTGTTCGGTGTCCGGGATCCCGCCATTCATGTCCATGCGGTCGACTAGCGTGGACCCAGAGGGAGGCCTGACCATGTCCCGCAAGACTCTCCTCCGCACGGGCCCGCTCCGCCGGGAGGCGGTGGGCCCGTACGGCCCGCTCGCACCGTACGGCGGCGACGGGCTGGTCCTGCCCGCCGGGTTCACCGGCCGGGTGGTGGCGCGCACGGGCCGGAGGGTGGCCGGCCTGACGTGGCACGCGGCGCCCGACGGCGGCGCCTGCTTCCCCGACGGCAGCGGCTGGATCTACGTCTCCAACTCCGACCTGCCGCTGCTCGGCGGCGCCGCGGCGATCAGGTTCGGGCCCGGCGGGGCGGTGGCCGACGCCTACCGCATCCTGTCCGGCACCGACCTCAACCGCGCGGGCGGCGCCACCCCCTGGAACACGTGGCTGTCGTGCGAGCTCGGCCACCGCGGGCGGGTCTTCGAGTGCGACCCGTACGGCACCCGCGCCGCCCGCCCCCGCCTGGCCATGGGCCGCTTCAAGCACGAGGCCGCCGCGTGCGACCCCGACCGGGAGGTCGTCTACCTCACGGAGGGGGAGGCCGACGGGTGCTTCTACCGGTTCGTGCCGGGCGACTGGGGCGACCTGACCGAGGGCCGGCTGGAGGCGCTGTGCGTCTCGGGCGAGTGGCGGCCGGTGCCGTCACCCGCCGCGCTGCTGAAGGCCGCGCGCCACCAGGTGGAGGAGGCGCGCCGGTTCGACGGCGCCGAGGGCTGCCACTACGCCGGCGGCGTCTGCTACTTCACCACGAAGGGCGACCGCGGCCTGTGGGCCTACGACGCGCAGACGTCCACGATCGAGCGGCTGTGCGAGGGCGTGCGGGCCGTCACCGCCGCCCCGTCCGGCGACCTGTACGTGGCCAGGGACACCATGCAGATCGACGTCATCACCCCCGACCGGACGATCAGCCCGTTCCTGCTGCTGGAGGGCCACGGCGCGTCCGAACCGGCCGGGCCCGCGTTCTCGCCCGACGGCTCGCGGCTGTACTTCTCCTCCCGGCGCGGCCCGGCGGGCGACCCGGCGGACGGCCACACCTTCGAGGTGGCCGGTCCCTTCCGTCACTGATCTCCGCTCAGGTAGCGCACGAGCATGACCTTCAGCTCGTCCACGAGCTCCTCCGCCCGCTGCGGCGCAGCCGTGGTGACGAGCGGCATGACCGCCTTCACGGCCGCCACCGCCATCGTGCCGAGCGTGAGCGCCCGGGCCGGCTCCAGGCCGGGGGAGCGGCGCCGCAGCATGGCCGCGACCTGCCCGGCGATCGCCTCGTGCAGCCGCGCCGCCGCGGCGGCGAGCTTGTCGCCGGTCGCCGAGCCGTACAGCAGGGTCCAGTACGCGGGCGAGCGCGTCTTGAACGCCACGCTCTCGTCCACGAGCCGGCCGACGAGCGCCTCCAGCGGCACCTCCGGCGTGACCTCCGCCAGCCTGGCCGCCCAGAACTCCTCCCGCTCGTCGGTGTAGCGCGCCACCAGCCCGTCGAGGATCTCCTCCTTGTTGCGGAAGAACTGGTACAGCGACCCCGGTGACAGCCCGGCCCGGGCCGCGACCTGGTTGGTCGTCAGCTCCGGGTACCCCACGTCGGCGATCACCAGCTCCGCCGCGTCCAGGATCTCCGCCATGCGCCTCAGTCCGCGCGCCTGCCTGCGCACCACGCGCTCAGTCATGGCGGCCCTCCCCGTTGACAAATGCGAGCTTTTGCTTGTATTTCTAGCCTCGACGAATGAAACACGAGTAGATTACCGACTTTTTCGGGGAGCCCGCATGACCAACCCGACCGCGCCCGTGGTCCCGGAGACCGGCCCTCCGCCGACCGAACGCGAGGGCGGGCCGTCCCTGCGCCGGCTCGGTCGCCTCCTCGCCCGGCGGCGCGGCACGGTGCTCGCGCTCGCCCTTGCCCTGCTGGTGGCCGCCGCCGCCCTCACGGCCGGCACGGTGCCACGCCTGTCGCTGGCCCGGTTCGAGGCGCCCGGCTCCGAGTCCGACCAGGCGCAGGCCGAGCTGACAACGCGGTTCGCCACCGGCAGCCCAGACCTGATCTTCCTGGTCAGTCCCAGGACCGGGACCGTGGACGATCCCGCCGTCGCCGAGGCGGGCCGGGCGCTCACCGCCCGCGTCGCCCGCTCGTACGGCGTGGCCGAGGCCGCGTCGTACTGGACCCGCGGCGACTCGGCGACCCTGCGCAGCGAGGACGGCCGGCACGCGCTGATCGTCGCGCGCGTCCCCGGGGACGCCGGCCACGTCAGGCAGGACGTGCTGCCCCGCCTGGTGCCCGAGATCACCCGGGGCGACGCGCTCCTCCAGGTGCGGGCCGGGGGAGGGGAGGAGGTGTTCCGCCAGACCGTGCCGCTGGCCCGCCAGGACTTCGTCCGCGCCGAGCTGGTCATCTTCCCGCTGGTGTTCGTCCTGCTCTGGCTCTACCAGCGGCGGGTCGCCGCGGCCCTGGTGCCGATCCTGGCCGGGGTGTTCGCCATGGTCGTCGGGCTGGCGCTGCTGCGCGGGGTGCTCGCGTTCGCGGAGATCTCCACGTTCGCCCTCAATCTCACGCTGGCGATGGGTCTCGGGCTCGGCGTCGACTACTGCCTGTTCATGATCGCCCGCTTCCGCGAGGAGGCGCGGCGCGGGCTGGACCGGGTGGAGGCGGTCGCCGCGGCCGTCGAGCACGCGGGGCGGACCGTGCTCTTCAGCGGGCTGACCGTGGCCGCCTCGCTGGCGGTGCTGTTCGTGCTGCCGTTCGGGTTCCTGCGCTCGTTCGCGTACGCGGGCATCGCCGTCGTCGCCGGAGGGGTGGTCGCGGCCGTGCTCGTGCTGCCGGCCGTCCTCGCCTACGCCGGCGGCGCGATGCTGCCCCGGCGGGGCGGGCGGGAGGGGGTCGGCGGCTTCTGGCACGCGCTCGCCGGCCGGGTGATGCGCCGGCCACTGGTCTTCGGGGGCCTGGCGACCGCGCTGCTGCTCCTGCTCGCGTCGCCGTTCCTGGGGCTGCGGTTCGGCGTGGCCGACGACCGCGTCCTGCCGGCCGACGCCCCGGCCCGGCAGACTCAGGAGGTCATCCGGCAGGGCTTCCCCGCCGAGGAGACCGACGCCATCCAGATCATCTCCAGGGGCCGGGCCGCCTCCCCGGCCGCCGGCGGGCCGGTGGACGCCTACGCCGTGGCGCTGTCGCGGCTGCCCGGCGTGGCCCAGGTCGACTCGGCGGCCGGCTCGTACGCGGAAGGCCGGCGGACCGGCGCCGCAGACCCGGCCCGCTTCACCGGCAAGGAGGGCACGTGGCTGTCGGTCGTGCCCTCGGCCGAGGCGCTGGCCGGCGACCCGGTGCGACTGGTGACGGCCGTGCGGGCCGTCGAGCCGCCGTTCCCCGTGCTGGTGGGCGGCTATCCGGCGGAGCTGGCGGACTACCGGGCCTCGGTCGTGGACCGGCTCCCACTGGTCCTCGGGCTGATGCTGGGCGTCACGTTCGTCCTGCTGTTCGCCATGACCCGCAGCCTGCTCATCCCGGTCAAGGCGACCGTGCTCAACCTGCTCAGCCTCGGCGTCATGTTCGGCGCGCTCGTCTGGGTCTACCAGGACGGGCACCTGTCCGGCCTGCTCGGGTTCACGCCCACGGGCAGCCTCGACCCCAGCATCCCCATCCTCATGCTGTGCATCGCGTACGGCCTGTCCATGGACTACGAGGTGTTCCTGCTGTCCAGGATCGAGGAGGAGTACACCAGGACGGGCGACACCACGGAGGCCGTGGCGGCCGGCCTCCAGCGGGGTGCGCCTCTGATCACCGCGGCGGGCGGCATCCTGGCGCTGTCCTTCGCCGCGTACGCCACCGCCGGGGTGACGTTCGTGCAGATGCTCGGCGTCGGCATGGCGGTCGCCGTGCTGGTGGACGCGACGGTGATCAGGGCGGTGCTGGTGCCCAGCCTGATGCGGCTGGCCGGGCCGCTCAACTGGTGGCCGGGCAGGCGACGCTGACGGGCCGGGTCTGCCGGTGGCCGGGAAGGCGGCGCCGACGGACCGGGTCCGTCACAGGTCGCGGGACCAGATCTCGTCGACCACCTCGACGCCGTTCTCCCGGCCCTTCTCGCTGGACTCCAGGACGAATCCCAACCCCGCGTAGATGCGCCGGGCGCTCACCAGGCAGTCGCGGGTCCACAGTGTGATCCGCTTGTGGCCGGAGTCCGCGGCGTGGCGCACGCACTCCTCGACGAGCCGCCGCCCGAGGCCCAGCCCCCGGGCGGACGGCTCGACCAGCAGCATCCGCAGCTTGGCGGTGCGGTCGTCGACGTGCTCGAAGAACACGCAGCCCAGCCGCTCGCCGCCCGCCTCGGCGATCCAGCCCGCGTCGCGGGCGGAGAAGTCCAGCTTCCCCATGAGCCCGGCCACGGTCCGCTCGAACGCGATGCCCCAGCCGTACTCGCGGCTGTAGACGTCGGCGTGCCGCTGGACGGCCCAGCCGAGGTCGCCGGTGCGCGGCGGCCGGATCACGAACGGTTCGCGCCCCGGGGCGTCGCCGAGCAGCCGCCTGATCGCCGCCATGGCCGTCATCAGCCGCTCCTGGTCGCTCTCGGCCATGCCGCCGAGCATCCTCTCGATCTCCTCGGCGGACCGGGCGTCAAGCGTGCGGAACGTGGTCGTGCCCGCCTCGCTGAGCCGTACGACCTGCTTGCGCGCGTCGGCGGCCGACCGCTCACGCGACAGCAGCCCGTCGCCCTCCAGCCGGGTGAGGATCCGGCTCAGGTAGCCCGCGTCGAGCCCCAGCAGCCCGCGCAGTTCCCCGGTCTCCATCGGCTCGGCGTGCGCCAGCTCGTACAGCACCCGCGCCTCCGTGAGGGAGTACGCCGAGTCGTGCATCCCCGCCTGGAGAACCCCGATGACCTTCGTATAGAACCGGTTGAAGGCTCTGATCTCAGAAACCCTTGCTTGGGTCAACGAATTCATTGCTCTAGTCAACCATGAGAGGACGCTTGTCGTGAAGCACCTGTACATCGGCGGATACGGCCCGGGCATCGTCACGGGTGACGGCGAGCTGACCCGCATCGCCTCGCCGTCATTCCTGGCCGCCCATCCCGATCTGCCGGTGCTGTACGCGGTGGGGGAGCTGGAGCAGGGCTGGCTCACGGCGTTCCGGGCCGAGGACGGCCTGTCGCCGCTGGCCGAGCGTCCCAGCGAGGGCCGGTTCCCGTGTCACGTGGCCGTCCACCCGTCCGGCACGCTCCTCGCGGTCGCCAACTACGGCGACGGCACCCTCTCCCTGCACCGGCTCGACGAACGCGGGGCCTTCACCGGCGCGGCGGTCGCCCTGCGCCACGAGGGCTCCGGCCCCGTGGCCGACCGCCAGGAGGGCCCGCACGCCCACCAGGCGGTCTTCCACGAGGACGTCCTGCACGTCAGCGACCTCGGCACGGACGAGATCCGCCGCTACACGCTCGACGGGGAGCCGCTGGAGCCGCTGCGCCTGCCGCCCGGCACCGGCCCGCGCCACATGACCTTCGCCGGGTCGCGCCTGTACGTCGTGGGCGAGCTGGACGGCGTCGTCACCGCCATCGACGGCGGCAGCCGCGTGACCGGCGCCGCCTCGCGGGCGGCCGCCGGCAACCAGCCGTCCCACCTGGAGGTGGCGGGAGACTTCGTGTACGTGGCCAACCGGGGCCCGGACACCGTCTCCGTGCTGCGGGCCGACGACCTGACCCCGGTGACGGAGGTGCCCTCCGGCGGCGCCTGGCCGCGCCACTTCGCCATCGACGGCGACCGGATGTACGTGGCCAACCAGCATTCGGGCGGGGTGACGGTGTTCGCGCTGGAGGACGGGGTGCCGGTGCCGACGGGGGAGGCGTACGAGGTGGAGAGCCCGGGCTGCGTGCTGCCGGTGTGACGGTCGCGGCCGGGTACGGGGGCCTTAAGGAGTGGGTCAAGTGGCGGCCGGGCCGGTCCGGGGTCGTGACGATGGGGTCCCGTGCGTACGTCTCCCGCTACCAAGGCGTCGTCGCGGGGCTTGCCCGTCGGCGTTCCCGCGTTCGGTGTCCCCGCGTCCGGTCCCCCGGCGTTCAGGATCATGGTCGCCGGGCTGGCGCTCGTGCTCGCCGCCGGGTGCGGCGCCGCCCCGCCGCCCGGTCTCGCCCCGCCCCCGAGCCCCTCGCCGCTGCCCACCCCCGCCGTCTCCGGCCGGCCTTCGGAGAGTGGGGCGGGCCCGGGCGTCGAGGGGCCGGGTGGCGGTGGACGGGCGGCCGGGCCGGCCGGTCCGGGACGCGAGCGGCAGGGGGCGCGCGGCGCGCGGGCCGCGTGGCGCGTCGGCGAGCAGGGCGGCGAGCACGAGATCGAGGGCTACGCGGACCGCGTCAGCGTGCTGCCGGGCGAGCGGTTCCGGCTGCTGGTGTCCACGACCGCGCCCACCTTCACCGCGCAGGCCTTCCGCATGGGGGCGCGTCCCGAGCCGGTCTGGCGGTCCGAGGCCGTTCCGGGGGTACGGCAGGCGGCGCCCATCACCGTCGGCGGCATGGTGACCGCCGCCCACTGGCGGCCCTCCCTGACCGTGGACACCACCGGCTGGCGGGAGGGCGTCTACCTGGTGCGGCTCGACGCGTCCACCGGGGGCGGCCGGTACGTGCCGATCACCGTCCGCTCCGCCTCCGCGCGGGGCCGCGTGGTCCTCGTCAACGCGGTCACCACCTGGCAGGCGCACAACACCTGGGGCGGCCGGGACCTCGCGACCGGCGGCGGGTCCGCGCCGAAGGTCACCTTCGACCGGCCGTACGACGGGACGGGCGCGGACTTCTTCACCGCCTACGAGCGGCACGCCGTCGCCGTGGCCGAGCGGAGCGGGGTGCCGCTGGCGTACCTGACCAGCGTGGACCTGGCGCCGGGCGCGTTGCGCGGCGCGCGGGCCGTGGTGTCCCCCGGATGGGACGCGTACTGGTCGCCGGACATGCGCGCCGCCCTCACGCGTGCCGGCCGGAGCGGCGCGCCCCTCGCCTTCCTCCACCCCGGCCCCGGCCGTACCCGCGTCGGCCTGTACGGGCGGCTGATCCGCTGCGAGGGCCCGTGCCCGCGCTGGAAGGCGCCGGGCCCGGCACGGACGCCGCTCGGCCTGCACGAGCTGCTGCGACGGATCGCCCGCGACCGCACGCCAGGCCCGCGCCTCCTCCCGTCCCCGCCGGCGAGGAACGAGGCCGGCTAGCCGCGGTCGCGGAGGATGGCGGCGAGTGCCTCCCTGATCTCCCGCTCCGCCGCCTCCTTGGTCACGCCGAGCCCTTCCAGCACCGTCGCCACCGGGTGCGCCGCCGGGCCCTCGCCCAGTGAGAGCACGCCCAGCAGCACGTGCTCCGTGCCGACGTAGTTGTGACCGAGCCGCAGCGCCTCGCGCAGCGTGAGCTCCAGCGCCTTCCTGGACTGCGGCGAGAACGGCGGCCCTCCGGCACCCGGCTCCGCCCCAGCGGGGGAGTCGTCCCCGGAGCCTTCGCCGGAGCCTTCGCCGGGCCGGGCGGAGGTGAGGCTCTCCATGGCCTGACGCACCGTGCCGGGTGGCGCGCCGAGCTTGTCCATCGCCTTCACGGCCAGGCAGTCCGGCTCGCTCAGCAGCCCGAGGACCAGATGCTCCGGCTCGATGTGCCGCGCCCCGGCCTCCCGGGCCCCCGTCTGCGCGGCCACGATGACGGCCCGGGTCCGCTCGGTGAAGCGCCCGTACGAGCGCAGGTCCTCGGCCAGCGAGGTCTCCTTGGGCACGAAGCGCTTCTGGGCGGCCTGCTTGGTCACGCCCATGCTGCGCCCGATCTCAGTCCACGAGGCGCCGGAGTGCCGGGCCCGGTCCACGAAGTGGCCGATCAGGTGGTCGGCCACCTCACCGAGCTGCTCACCCAGCACGACGGCGTCGGCGAGCTGCCCCAGCGGGTCGCCGTCGGGGTGACGGCTCTTGATCGCGTTGATGAGTTCGTCGAGGCGAACGGTTCCATCCATGCGTCAACCATAGGTTGACGATAGCCGAACGTCAACCGAAGGTTGACGCCTTCTTCGGCGCTCTCCATGGGCATGGACGCGTGGACGTGCAGATCTGGTGCGCGGGCGGCGGGTCGCTCGCGGCGAGAGGGTCAGCGCGGGGACGGCAGGACGGACAGCTCGCAGGCGTAGGCGTCGGCCGGTGCGCTCAGCGCCCAGACGATCATCGCGGCCAGCGTCCGCGGCCGGATGCACGCCTCGGGATCGTACGGGCGCCCGAAGGCGCTCCTGACCTCACCCAGCAGGTCGGTGGCCGTCGCCGCGGGATAGATCGTGGTGACGCGTATCCCATGGACGGCCTCCTCCTCGCGCAGCGAATCGGCCAGTTCGCGCAGTGCCGACTTGCTGGCGACGAACGCCGACCAGCGGGGGACGCCGGTCATCCCGGGTGAGGCGTTGACGAAGATCACATGTCCCCTGGACCGCCGCAACGCGGGCAGCGTCAGTCGTACCAGCTCGGCGGCGGAGGCCACGTTCACCGCCATCGTCCGCCGCCACGTCTCGGGACCGGCCTCGGCGACGGCCTCGACGGGGGAGATCCCCGCGCAGTGCACCACCGCCCGCACGTCCGCCAGCTCGCCCGCCTCCTCCAGCGTGCCCACGGCGGCGGCCAGTGTCCCGGGTTCGGCCAGGTCCGCCTCGATCCCGCGCACGTCCAGCCGCCCGACATCGCGCCCCACGGCGATCACCCGATGCCCGGCGCCCATGAGCGCGCCGACCAGCGCGGTCCCGATCCCTCCGGTGGCTCCGGTCACCAGTACATCTCCCACGGCGGCTCCCGTCCTTCGCGGTGCGACAGCTGATCATCGCCCTCGGGGGAAGCGGCGCACAACCATCCGGGCTTCTCCTTGTACGAGCGGCGGCCGTGACGGTGCACGAGCCGGCACGACCCACGGCGAAGATCGTCCTCCCGGATTGTGCCGCGCGCGACCCGGGTAGGGAAGCGGCAGGCGAAGTCCTGAGGGCCTGGCGATCACTACGCCCCGCGTTTGGTCTAGACCAGTGCCCGCGGATGTGGGCACAATGCGGTTCTGGTCGTGTGAAGCCCAACGGGAGGAACCCGTCATGCGTATTGGAGTGCTGACCGGGGGCGGCGACTGCCCTGGTCTCAACGCTGTCATCAGGGCCGTCGTCCGCAAGGGAGTCAGCGTCTACGGCCACGAGTTCGTCGGGTTCCGCGACGGCTGGCGCGGGCCCCTCGAAGGCGACACGATGCCGCTGGACATCCAGGCCGTGCGGGGCATCCTGCCGCGCGGCGGCACGATCCTCGGCTCCTCGCGCACCAACCCCATCAAGATCGAGGGCGGCGTCGACCGGATCAAGGAGAACCTCGCGTCGGGCGGCGTCGACGCGCTGATCGCCATCGGCGGCGAGGACACGCTGGGGGTCGCCCGGCAGCTGTTCGAGCGCGGCGTCAAGGTCGTGGGCGTGCCCAAGACCATAGACAACGACCTGTCCGGCACCGACTACACCTTCGGCTTCGACACGGCCGTCAACATCGCCACCGAGGCCATCGACCGGCTGCACACGACCGCCGAGTCCCACCACCGCGCGCTGATCTGCGAGGTCATGGGCCGCCACGCCGGATGGATCGCGCTGCACGCCGGCATGGCGGGCGGCGCCAACGTCATCCTCATCCCGGAGAAGCCGTTCGACATCGACCGGGTCTGCGAGTACGTCGAGTCCCGCTTCCGTACCCGCTACTCGCCCATCCTCGTGGTCGCCGAGGGCGCCCACCCGATCGAGGGACAGATGGCGCTCCAGGCCGGCGAGCTCGACGCGTTCGGCCACGTACGGCTGGGCGGCATCGGCGAGGTGCTGGCCAAGGAGATCGAGAAGCGCACCGGCAAGGAGGCCCGCACCACCGTGCTCGGCCACATCCAGCGCGGCGGCACGCCGACCGCGTTCGACCGGGTGCTGGCCACCCGGTTCGGGCTCCAGGCCATCGACGCGGCCCACGAGGGCGACCACGGCACGATGGTCGCGCTGCGCGGCACCGACATCGTCCGCGTCAGCCTCGACGAGGCCACCTCCGAGCTGAAGACCGTGCCGGTGGAGAGGTACGCCGAGGCCGAGGTCTTCTTCGGATAGCGGAGCCCGGGCGGGCATGCGGGCCGGAAGCGACCTGTAAGCCGCCTGCAAGCGGCGGGCCGTACCTTCGGAGCCGAGGGGTCACCGACGATCCCCTTCGGGGTACGGCTTGCGCCGCGGCGAGTTGGCGGCCCACTACGCGACGCGAGCCGTACCCAGGAGACGCCCGCCCGGAAGGTCACGGGGGCGGCCACGGGCGGCGTCATCCACGGGGCGTGCCGAACAGATCTGTTTCCGGCGCGCCCCTTTCACGTCCCAGCATGCGGTCCTGGAACTCCCGCTCGGCGCGCACCTCCCGCTCCGACGGCGACAGCAGCACGGCCAGCAGCAGGCCCACGGTCACCACGCTGACGCCGACGACGAGCGGCACCAGGAAGTCGATCGGCTCGGTGCCCCCGACGGTCGTCCCGCCGGAGTGCACCTCCACGGCCATGGCGTACATGCCGGTGTAGTGCATGCCGGAGACGGCCGCACCCATGACCAGGGCCGCTCCGCCGGTACGCAGGGCGCCCCGGACGCGCAGCGAGAACCACAGCGCGGCCGTCGCCGCCGCGATCGCGATCGCCACCGACAGGACCACGGTGACGGGGTCGTAGGAGATGTGGCCGTCCAGGCGCATCCCGGTCATGCCCAGGTAGTGCATGCCGGCCACACCGAGGCCCGTCAGGACGCCGCCCGCGATCAGGTGCGAGCCCTGCCGATCACCCGCGACGCGCGAGCCCTGCTCGCCACGCACGATCGGACGCGAGCCCTGCTCGCCACCCGCGATCGGACGCGAGCCCTGCTCGCCGCGGCGGAAGACCAGGAACAGCCCCGCGCCCACCACCGCCACGGCGAGCAGCGCGGAGGCGGCGGTCAGCGGGACGTCGTAGTGGATCTCCGCGCCCTCCACGGCGAAGCCGATCATCGCGATGAAGTGCATGGTCCAGATCCCGGTGCCGCCGATGGCGAGCGCCGCGCCGGCCAGCCAGAACCGGCTCTCCCGCCCGCCGATCAGGCGCGCCCGTGACGCCAGCAGCAGGCCGAGCAGCGAGCCGACGCTGGACATGGCGTAGGCGAGAACGGGAGTGAGTAACCCGTACGAGAACTGGTCGATCGACAACGTGAGCCCCCCTCGGCAATGCCTGGAGTATCGGGCTCGGCTCGACCGAAATCAACTACCTACGGCGAGATCGTGATCTCTTTCCGGAAGGCTGCTGCCGGGGGTCGGCGGCGGGCTCGGGCGATTGGGGCTGCCCGGCGGGCGTGCCGGGGAACGGGATGACGGGCGCGCCCTGTCCGGGCTCCGCGCGGGCGTCAGGATACGGACGGCCGGAGTAAGGGGCCTGCTGCGGTCCGGGGGTGAAGGAATCGGGCGCGGGGGAGCCGTGCGGGTGAGCCCCGGGAGCGAAGGGCTGGTCGGCGACGGGCGCGGCGAACAGCGGGCCGCCCCGCTGGCGCCGGCCGGTGCCGGTGATGGGAGTGGCCTCGGCGAGCGGGGTGTCGGTGAGCTGCTGCCGGGTGCGCCTGCGCTGCTCCAGGCGGGCCGTCAGCTCCGCGTCCTCGTTCAGCTCCTGCTCCGAGGGCGACAGGATCACCATGAGCAGCATGGTCAGCGTGATCAGGCTGATCACGGTCATCAGGGGCACCAGGAAGTCGAGCGCGTCGGCGCCGCCCACCACGCCGGGCTCGGGGTCGACCGTGACCATGAGCGCGTACATGCCGGTGTAGTGCATGCCGGAGACGGCCACGCCCATGACCAGGGCCGCGCCGGCGATCCAGACGGGGCTCTGGACCCGCATGGTGAACCAGAGGGCGGCGGTGGCGGCCACCACGGCGATGACCACCGAGGCGGCGACGAACGTGCGGTCGTAGGAGACGTGCGCGGACATGTTCATCGCGTACATGCCGAGGTAGTGCATGCTCGCCACGCCGAGGCCGGTCAGCAGACCGCCGCCGAGCAGCGCGAGCACCCGGCCGCGGCCGTACGACACGAGGAACAGGCCGGTGCCGACGACCACGATGGCGACCAGCGCGGAGGCGGCGGTCAGG
This sequence comes from Nonomuraea sp. NPDC005501, assembly GCF_040605905.1. Lineage (NCBI taxonomy): Bacteria > Bacillati > Actinomycetota > Actinomycetes > Streptosporangiales > Streptosporangiaceae > Nonomuraea > Nonomuraea sp. NPDC005501. The sequence goes on from NZ_JBEXDT010000033.1 coordinate 33,339, forward strand.
GGCACGTCGAACCTGATCTGGGTGCCCTCGACCTGGAATCCCATCATCGCGATGAAGTGCATGACCCAGATGCCCGTGCCTCCGATGGAGACGGCCGCCCCGAGCAGCCAGCGCACCCGCGAGGCGCCGCGCGAGGCGCGAGCCTGAGCGGTCAGCCGCAGTCCGAGCATCGAGCCCATGCACGACATCACGTAGGCGAGGACCGGCGTGATGAGCCCATGGGTGAAGTGGTTAACAGCGGAAGACATACGGTGGAGTTCCTTGCAATAGGGGTCACCGGATTGTGCCAGTTGTCCTGTCCCATACGCATGGATAACCGGACTATCTGTCAAGTGGGCGTGTCGGGAACATGAGAAGTGCTCACAGCTGCCCGGACGGAGCTGTGAGGCCGCGGGCGGACTAAACTCGATGGGTCGCGGCGTTGCCCGCGGCGCGCATCCCTGTCTTCCCCGGAGGTTCCACCATGACGATGTCCGCCCTGGGCGAGCCGTGCGTTCTGCTCAAGCTGGGCGAGATCGTCCTCAAGGGCAAGAATCGCGAGCTGTTCGAGCGGCGCCTGATCGCCAACATCCGCCACGCCCTCAAGGAGCTCGGCCTGGAGCTCGACGTGCGCAAGAGGCACGGCGTCATCGCGATCTTCCTGCCCGCGGGCTCGACCCCCGAGCAGGCCGAGACCGTGGCCCGGCGGGTCGCCGACGTCCCCGGGCTGGTCTGGATCCACCCCGCCTGGCGCGTCGCCAAGGACCCCGACACCGTCCTGAAGGCCGGCATCGAGCTCGTGCGCGACACCGACGAGGTCCGGCGCAAGGCGCCGTTCGCGGTCCGGTCCCGCCGCCGCGACAAGCGCTTCCCGCTGCGCTCCAACGAGCTCGACCGGCTCGTCGGCGGCGCCATCAACGACGAGTACGGCCTGCCGGTCGACCTGCGGCGCCCCGAGCTGACCGTGCACATCGAGGTCGACCGCGACGAGGTGTTCGTCTTCACCGGCGGGCTGCCCGGCCAGGGCGGGCTGCCGGTCGGCAGCAGCGGCCGGGCGCTCGTCCTCATGTCGGGCGGCATCGACTCGCCGGTGGCCGCCTACCGCATGATGCGGCGCGGCCTCCACGTCGACTTCCTGCACTTCTCCGGCATCCCGTTCACCACCTCGGAGTCGATCTACAAGGCGTACGCGCTGGTGCGCAAGCTGGACCGCTTCCAGGGCCAGTCGCGGCTGTGGGTGGTGCCGTTCGGCAAGGCGCAGCAGTCGATCCGCACCTCCGGCCAGGACCGGCTCGCGGTGATCACCCAGCGGCGGCTCATGCTCAAGACCGCCGAGGAGGTCGCCCACCGCATCCGCGCCGCGGCGCTGATCACCGGCGACGCGCTCGGCCAGGTCTCCTCCCAGACGCTGACCAACATCACCGCCCAGGACCACGCCGTCGAGCTGCCGATCCTGCGCCCGCTGGTCGGCTGGGACAAGACCGAGATCATGGCCGAGGCCCGGCGCATCGGCACGCTGGAGATCTCCGAGCTGCCCGACGAGGACTGCTGCAGCCTCCTCGCCCCCAAGCGGGCCGAGACCCGCGCCAAGATCGAGGACCTCAAGCAGATCGAGAAGCGCCTCGACGCCGAGGAGCTGGCCGTCCAACTCGCCGACTCCATCCAGGAGTACACCCTGTAGAGCCCGTGCGGGGCGGTACGGCGGCGGGCTCGTGGCCGGGCCGCCGTACCACGGCAGGTCGCTCGTGGCGGGACGGGCACATCTACGGGCACATCTACGGGCACATCCGCGGGCGCGTCAGACGGTCAGCGCCGCCGCGGCGGTCTTGCCGAGCAGCGGCGGCAGGTCCCGCATCACCGTGGCCAGCTCGTCCAGGTCGCCGTCCACCAGCGCCTGCGGGCCGTCGCACAGCGCCAGCTCCGGCTGCGGGTGCACGTCGATGATCACACCGTCGGCGCCCACGGCCACGGCCGCGCGGGTCAGCGGCAGCACCAGGTCACGCCGCCCGCCCGAGTGCGACGGGTCCACGATCACCGGCAGGTGCGACAGGCGCTGCGCGACCGGCACCGCCGAGATGTCCAGCGTGTTGCGGGTGGCGGTCTCGAACGTCCTGACGCCCCGTTCGCACAGCACGATGTCGAGGTTGCCGCGCTGCGCGATGTACTCGGCGGCCATGAGCCACTCCTCGATCGTGGCGTTCATGCCGCGCTTGAGCATGACCGGCCGGCCCGCCGCGCCGACCGCCTGGAGCAGCGCGAAGTTCTGCGCGTTGCGGGTGCCGACCTGGAGCATGTCGGCGTACGAGGCGACGAGCGCCACGTCGTGGGCGTCGACCACCTCGGTCACGATCGGCAGGCCCGTCTCCTCCCGCACGTCGGCCAGGATGCGCAGCCCCTGCTCGCCCAGTCCCTGGAAGGCGTACGGCGACGTGCGCGGCTTGTAGGCGCCGCCGCGCAGCAGCGTCGCGCCCGCCGCCTGGGCCATCCGGGCCGCCCCCAGCGTCTGCTCGGGCGTCTCCACCGCGCACGGGCCCGCGATCAGCGTCACGGTGCCGGGCCCGATCGGCACGCCGCCCACGTGGACGGTCGAACGCTCGGGATGGTTCTCCCTGCTCACCAGCTTGTACGGGGTCGACACGCGCATCACGTCCCGCACGCCGTCCATGCCGCGCAGCCCCGCGGCGTCGAGCTGGGCGACGTCGCCCACCAGGCCGACGATCGTGCGCTGCACGCCCCTGCTCACGAACGCCTCGACCCCGGCCGCCGTGGCGACCGCCACGATCGACTCGACGTCCTCACGCGTGGCCTCCTGGCCCATCACGATCACCATCTGTGCCTCCTTGAAGCGATGCCGCTGGAAGTGAAGTTCGGGAAGGGAAAAGTGTCCGGACAACGCGAAAGGCCCCGGGTCCTGACGGACCCGGGGCCTTTCGTTCGCCTGTCTGCTAGCGCAGCGTCAGATGGCGAACGGACTCGGGTCCGTCGCCATACCAAAACTGGATCGCGGTGCGCATAGTCCCGTCATAGTAGCGCACCGCCGGGGAACACGTATCGCACCCGGACGCGGATCCCCCGCGGCCCGGGTGGGAGGATGACTCCGGACCACGACACCGTGCGAGGGGAGTGCCCGTGGAGCAGTCGCGCCTGCCGCCAGGCCAGTACGTGCCGCGCGGCCGGCCAGTGATCCACTACGGCAGGGTGCCCGCCTTCAAGCCGGAGAGCTGGGACTTCCGCGTCTTCGGCGCGACCGCCTCCGGAGAGGAGCACTGCGTCACCTGGCCCGACTTCGAGCGGCTGCCCCGCAGGAGCGTGCTGGCCGACCTCCACTGCGTCACCAAGTGGTCGATCATGGGCAGCGAGTGGCGCGGTGTGAGCCCGGCCGCCATCCTGGCGGCCGCGCCGCCCGACCCCCGGGTGCGGCACGTGATGATCTGGGCCGAGTACGGCTACAGCGCCAACATCCGGATGTCCGACTTCACGGCCGCCGACACGCTGTTCGCGCTGGAGCTCGACGGCAAGCCCCTCGCCGCGGAGCACGGCCTCCCGGTGCGCCTCGTGGTGCCCCGCCTGTACGCGTGGAAGAGCGTCAAATGGGTGCGGGCCGTGGAGTACCTGTTAGAGGACCGGCGGGGCTTCTGGGAGGACCGGGGCTACCACAACATCGCCGACCCGTGGGGCGAGCAGCGTTACTCGTATCAGGAGGAGCCGGGCGAAGGGCCCGAGTAACTCTTGATCGGGGCAAACCGGGAGAGGATCTGGCTCTTTGTGGCCAAATCTTTACTGTGGGTTTGCGTATCGCTTGTGACCTTGGCGTTCTTGCGTCAGCGTAGATGCCATGCTGCGTCTCCTGGCCGTTGACGACGAACTGCCCGCACTGGAGGAGCTGGCATACCTGCTCCGCCAGGACGCGCGGGTCGAGCAGGTGCTGACCGCGTCCGACGGCGTCGCTGCCCTCCAGGACATGGTCCAGATGATCGGGGCGGGCGACCGGCTCGACGGGGTGTTCCTCGACATCGAGATGCCCGGCCTGAGCGGGCTCGACCTGGCCCGCCTGGTCGGCGGCTTCCCGAGCCCGCCCAAGCTCGTCTTCGTCACCGCCCACGAGCGGTGCGCGGTGCAGGCGTTCGAGCTGGAGGCCGTCGACTACCTCCTCAAGCCCGTCCGCGCCGAGCGCCTGTCGGAGGCCGTCCGCCGGCTCCAGGCCGCCGCCGGTCCGGCCGCCGAGTCCGGCCACGAGGACGTGATCCCGGTCGAGCTGGGCGGGCGGACCCGCTTCGTGCCGCAGCAGTCGATCTGGTTCGCCGAGGCCAAGGGCGACTACGTGCGGCTGCACACGGTCGACGGCAGCTACCTCGTCCGCATGTCGCTGGCCGCGCTGGAGCGGCGCTGGGCCGAGGCGGGCTTCATCCGGGTCCACCGCAGCACGCTCGTGTCGGCGCGGCACGTGAGCGAGATGCGCTTCGAGGGCGGCAGGGTGACCCTGACCGTCGGCACGGAGATCCTCAGGGTCAGCCGCCGCCACAGCCGGCAGGTCCGCGAGGCGCTCGTTCACCAGCACAGGGGCGCCTGCACCTGATCCCCGGCCCCCTCGCCCGGCCCTTGCCCGGACCTGGGGGCTCGGGACGCCCCCCCGGGGGGCGTGAGGGGCACGCTCGTGCGGGGACCGGGCGGGTGTGAAAGCCGTGCGCGCCCTGCCCGCGTGCCTGCCCCCTCCAGCCTGCCCAGGTTCTGTGACGCGCGGTGGTTTCCGCTGGTCACAGCGGGGTAATCGGGTCCTGGCTCGCCGTCCTCGGGTGTCCGCGCTCCGTTCACTCGCCGTTCACACCCCTCGCGCCGGTGCGCGAGCCCCTTGGGAGACCGCTCGTCGCGCCGGAATGACCGCTCGTCCGACGGCGACGCTCCGTATGGCGATGACTACACACCGTTCATCGAGCTGTGCGGAAACCGGGTGTCGGCCGGAAGATCGCGACCGTAGTGTTTCGGCATCGGACCAGCCACCCCGGCGCATCGGGGGACGAGCCGGGGGGGCTCACCGCACGCCTGATGCGCCGGATCCGCCGGTGACCGCCCAGGTCACCACGGCCGCCGGGCCCCTGCCGGGGGGTAGGGCCCGTCCGCCGGCCACGTGTAGGGGCGCCCGCCAGGGCCGCGAGCCTCTGGCCGCGATCCGCCAATCGGGGGCGCTGGATCGCGCCAGCGGGCGCCCCACACGAGCCTTCCTCCCCGGAAGGGCCGGCTCAGATCTGGTCGCGCAGGCTCTTCAACAGGTCGAGGTCGGCGCGGTGCTGGTCGGCCTTGCCGGGCGTCTCGATGCAGATGGGCACGCCCGCCACCGCCGGATGACGCATCAGCGCGCCGAACGGCGCGCTGCCGATCAGGCCGGCCCCGATGTTCTCGTGGCGGTCCTTCTTGGAGCCGCACGCGTCCTTGGAGTCGTTGGCGTGGATGAGCCTGAGCCGTCCCTCCGCCACCTTGTGCAGCGTGTCGAACGTCTCCCGCAGCCCCTCCTCGCTCGTGAGGTCGTGGCCGGCGGCGAAGGCGTGGCAGGTGTCGAGGCACACCCCGGCCCGGGGGTGCCAGTCGAGGGCCGCCAGGTAGGGCTCCACGTCCTCGACCGTCGCGCACAGCATCGCGCCCTGCCCGGCCATCGGCTCCAGCAGCACGTCGGGCCCGCCGTCGGGGATCTCTTCGAGCAGCGGCAGCAGGTGCTCGTGAAGCTGGCGCATCGCGTCGTCGCGCGGCTGCGTCACGGCCGAGCCGGTGTGGACCACGACCCCCTTGGCGCCGATCTCGGCGCCGCGCCGCAGCGTGTGGCGCAGGACCGCGACCGAGTTGGCGAGCGTCTCGGGGCTGGGCGAGCCGAAGTTGACGAGGTACGGCACATGGACGTAGGTCTCGACGCCCGACTCGGCGAGCTTGGCGTCCTCGTCGGGCCTGCCTTCGGCGAGCGCCCAGCCGCGCGGGTTGGTGACGAACACCTGGATCATCTCGGCGCCGATCTCGGCCATGTAGGCGAGGCCGCCCTTGGCCAGGCCGCCGGTGACGAAGACGTGTGCGCCGATGAGAGAGCGTGAGGTCATGATGCTCTCAGTTTAGGAGGCGCCGCCGACCGTTCCCGCCGCGCACGCGCCTTGGAGCATGCCACGAAAAGACCTGGCCAACGGGGCGCGCGGTTCGGAGTTCTCGGGGATGGACCGGGAATGACGGGCATGTGTGTACTGCTGGCATGCCCGAGACGCTCACCGCCCTGGACCGGTTCAACGCGGCGGCGGACGCCGAGGCGGAGCGGGAGCTGCTGTCCTGCTGCGCCTCCCGTGCGTTCGCCACCGCCGTCGCGGCCGGCCGGCCGTACGAGGACCCGGAACGGCTCGCGGGCGCGGCCGAGGCGGCCGTGCGCGGCCTGGACTGGCCGGACGTGCTGGAGGCGCTGGCCGCCCACCCGCGTATCGGCGAGCGCCCGGCGGGCGCCGCCCGCGAGGCCGCCTGGTCGCGCCGGGAGCAGGCGGGCGTGGAGGACCGGACGCGGCGGGAGCTGGCCGAGGGCAACCGCGCCTACGAGGACCGGTTCGGCCACGTCTACCTGATCTGCGCCGCCGGTCTGACGGGGACCGAGATGCTGGCGCGGCTGCGCGAGCGCCTGGGCAACGACGAGGCCGCCGAGCGGGCCGTCGTCCGCCACGAGCTGGCCGAGATCACCCGGCTGCGCGTCGGCAGGCTCCTCGGGGAGGCACAGTGAGCCGGGGTGAGAGGCCGTGAGCTTCTCGACGCACGTCCTCGACGCGGTGAGCGGCCGTCCCGCCGCCGGCGTCCTCGTACGGCTGGAGCACGACGGCGGGGTGCTGGCCGAGGGCCGCACCGACGAGGACGGCCGGATCACCGGCTGGACGCCCGGCCCCGGCGTCAACCGCGTCGTCTTCGACACCGGCGGCTACCTGGCCGAGACCTTCTACCCGGAGGTCGTCGTCGCCTTCACCGTCACCGACCCCTCGGCGCACCACCACGTGCCGCTGCTGCTCAGCCCGTACGCGTACTCCACCTACCGAGGGAGCTAGATGGCGATCATCCTGGGGCCCAACCGCTACGGCAAGGCGGAGACCAGGCTCGTGCGCGTCACGAGGGACGGAGCGACCCACCACCTCAAGGACGTCAACGTCAGCACCTCCCTGTCGGGCGACATGGAGGCCGTGCACCTGACCGGTGACAACACCGCCGTGCTGCCCACCGACACGCAGAAGAACACCGTGTACGCCCTGGCCAGGAAGCACGGCGTGGACCAGGTCGAGGACTTCGCGCTGCTGCTGGCCCGCCACTTCACCACCGCGCAGCAGGCGATCCGCCACGCCCGCGTGGAGGTCGAGGAGTACGCCTGGGACCGGATCCCCGTCACCGGCCACTCGTTCGTGCGCCGGGGCGGCGAGGTACGCACCTGCGTCGTCCACCACGACCGCGACGGCCGGGCCACCGTCGTGTCGGGGCTGACGGACCTCGTCGTCCTCAACACCACCGGCTCGGAGTTCCACGGCTACGCCGTCGACGAGTACACGACCCTCCCGCCCGCCACTGACCGCGTGCTCGCCACCGCCGTCACCGCCCGGTGGCGGCACGCCGGCGACACCCCCTCCTACGGCGACTCGTACGAGCGGGTGCGGTCCTGCCTGCTGGCGGCGTTCGCCGGCACGCACAGCCTGTCGCTCCAGCAGACCCTGTACGCCATGGGGGAGCGGGCCCTGTCGGAGTGCCCCGAGATCTGCGAGATCAGGCTCGCGCTGCCGAACCGGCACCACGTCGCCGTGGACCTGTCGCCGTTCGGCCTCGACAACGACAACGAGGTGTTCCACGCCGCCGACCGCCCCTACGGCCTCATCGAGGGGACCGTGCTGCGGGACGACGCGCCCGAGCCCGGATTCGCCTGGGAGTGACGGTTGGGAGTGACGATGGACTTCTTGCGCCCCACGACGTGGGAGGAGGCGCTGGCCGCCAAGGCGGACCGGCCCGAGGCGCTGCCCCTCCAGGGCGGCACCGACGTGATGGTGGAGATCAACTTCGGCGTGCGCAGGCCCGAGGCGCTGCTGGACCTCACCCGGGTGGCGGAGCTGCGGGAGTGGTCCGTGGCGGACGGCGTGTGCCGGCTCGGCGCGGGCGTGCCGTACACGACCGTGGTCGAGGAGCTGGGCGGCGTGCTGCCGGGGCTGGCGCAGGCGTCGCGGACCGTCGGCTCGCCGCAGATCCGCAACCGCGGGACGGTCGGCGGCAACCTCGGCGCGGCCTCGCCCGCCGGCGACAGCCACCCGCCGCTGCTGGCCGCGGGCGCCGTCGTCGAGGTGGAGTCGCGCGACCGGGGAGTCAGGGTGATCCCGGCCCACGCCTTCTACCTGGGCGTGAAGCGGCCGGCGCTGGAGCCGGACGAGCTGATCCGGGCCGTGCGCGCCGGCGTCGCCGCCGGGCCGCAGTACTTCTCCAAGGTCGGCACCCGTAACGCCATGGTCATCGCGGTCTGCTCGTTCGCCCTGGCGCTGCACCCGGCGCAGCGGCGGGCCGGCACCGGCATCGGCTCGGCCGGGCCCACGCCGCTGCGCGCGACGGAGGCCGAGGACTTCCTGGCCCGCGAGCTCGACTGGGACGCGCCGCCCGGCGCGCCGCTCGGCGCGGGGCTGCTGCGGCGCTTCGGCGAGCTGTGCTCGGCCGCCGCCTCGCCGATCGACGACGTGCGCGGCACCGCCGCCTACCGCAGGCACGCCGTCGCCGTGATGGCCCGGCGGACGCTGACCTGGGCCTGGCACGACCACGTGGGAAGGAGGGCCGCCTGATGCGCGTCACGCTCACCGTCAACGGCCGCGAGGAGACCGCCGACGACGTCTGGGAGGGCGAGAGCCTCCTGTACGTGCTGCGCGAGCGGCTGGGGCTGCCCGGCTCCAAGAACGCCTGCGAGCAGGGCGAGTGCGGCTCCTGCACGGTGTACCTCGACGGCACGCCGGTCTGCGCCTGCCTGGTCGCCGCCGGGCAGGCCGACGGCCGCCGCGTGCGGACCGTCGAGGGCCTGGCCGAGGCCGGCCGGCTGGATCCCGTCCAGGAGGCGTTCGTGGAGTGCGGCGCCGTCCAGTGCGGCTTCTGCACGCCCGGCCTGATCGTGCAGGCCCACGACCTGCTGAGCCGCGTCGAGCGGCCCTCCGACGCGGAGATCCGCGAGGCGCTGGCGGGCAACCTGTGCCGCTGCACCGGCTACGAGAAGATCCTCGACGCCGTCCGCCTCGCCGCCGGCCGCAGGGCGACGGCCGGCTCGCCACAGGGGGAGGGAGGCGCTTGAGCGCGCTGCTCATCGAGAACGCGTACGTTGCGCCCGTCGCCGGGCCCGAGATCCGCCGCGGGTACGTCCTCGTCGAGGGCGACCGGATCGCCGCCCTCGGTCCCATGAGCGAGGTCCCCGGGGCGGCCGGCGCGGAGCGGATCGACGGCACCGGCTGCCTGGTGACGCCCGGCCTCGTCAACACCCACCACCACCTGTACCAGTGGGCCTCCCAGGGACTGGCCCAGGACGCGACGCTGTTCGAGTGGCTGGTGACGCTCTACCCCGTGTGGGCGGCCATGGACGCCGAGGTGGTCCACGGCGCGGCGACGGCGGGGCTCGGCCACCTCGCGCTGTCCGGGTGCACGACCTCCAGCGATCATCACTACCTCTTCCCCCGGGGCCGCGGCGACCTGCTGGCGGCCGAGATCGACGCCGCCCGCGCGGTGGGCCTGCGCTTCCACCCCGCGCGCGGCTCCATGGACCGCGGCCGGTCACGGGGCGGGCTGCCGCCGGACGAGGTGGTCGAGCCGCTGGACGCCATCCTCGACGCCACCGCCGAGGCCGTGGACACCTACCACGACCCGTCGTTCTCCTCGAAGCTGCGGATCGCGGTGGCGCCGTGCTCGCCGTTCTCGGTCAGCTCCGACCTCATGACCGCGGCGGCGGCGCTGGCCAGGTCCAAGGGCGTGCGCCTGCACACCCACCTGGCCGAGACGCTCGACGAGGAGGAGCTCTGCCTGGAGCAGACGGGCGTGCGGCCGGTCGATCACATGGAGAAGCTCGGCTGGCTCGGCGAGGACGTGTGGGTGGCGCACGCCGTCCACCTGAGCGACGCCGACATCGACCGGTTCGCCGCGACCGGCACCGGCTCCGCGCACTGCCCGTCGTCCAACGGCCGGCTCGGCGCGGGCGTCGCCCGGGTGTCCGAGATGCTGCGGCGCGGCGCGAACGTGGGCCTCGGCGTCGACGGCAGCGCCTCCGCCGAGCTGACCGGCCTGGCGGGGGAGATGCGGCAGGCCCTGCTGTTCCAGCGGGCGCTGAACGGGCCCACGGCGCTGACCGCCCGCCAGGCGCTGGAGCTGGCCACCCTGGGCGGGGCCCGCAACCTCGGCCGTGGTCACGAGCTCGGCACCCTGGAGCCCGGCAAGCTGGCCGACGTGGCGCTGTGGCGGGTGGACGGGCCGTTCGCCTCGGCGGTGGAGGACCCGGTGTGCGCGCTGGTCCTCGCCACCGCGCAGCCGCCGCTGGCCCGCCTGCTCGTGGGCGGCGAGACGGTCGTGGAGGACGGCGAGCTGCGGACCGTGCCCCACGACACGGCGGGGGAGGCGGGCGCCCGGGCGCACCGCCGGCTGACCCGGCTGGCGCGGGAACGGGGCGTCCCGGTCACCCCGGAGCCGCGACGGGACCCTTGACGCCGTCGGCCGGGAAGGTCCGGCCCCCGCCCGCGCCTTGATCCGTAGGCTGGTGGGCATGCCGACCCGTCCGAACGCGCACGACGTCACCTTCGCGAGCGGCGAGGTGGCGCTGGCCGGCTCGCTGGCGGTCCCCGGCACCGCGGCGGGCGGCGCGGGCGTGGTGATGGTCGGCGGGTCAGGTCCGACCGACCGGGACAACGACACCTACTTCCCCCCGATCCGCCGGCACCTGGTCGAGGCCGGCATCGCGGTGCTGTCGTACGACAAGCGCGGCGTCGGCGCGTCGTCCGGCGACTGGCGCGACGCGACCGTCGACGACCTGGCCGCCGACGCCGTGGCCGCGCTGGACTTCCTGCGCACGCGACCCGGCGTGCGCGCCGACGCGGTGGGGCTGTTCGGGCACAGCGAGGGCGGCTGGGTCGTCCTGCGCGCCGCCACGGCCCGCGACGACCTGCCCTGGGTGGTCACCAACAGCGGCCCCGCGACGACCCCGGCGGTCCAGGAACGCCACGCGCTGCTCAACCGCCTGCGCCAAGCCGGCGCGGCCCCCCGGGACGCCGGCACGGCCCTCGCCCTGTACGACGCCCTCGTGGACGCGGGACGCCGCGGCGCCGGCTTCGCCGCGGCGGCACGGCTCGTGGAGGCGGGCGGCGGGCCGTCGACGCTCGGCGACCACTGGGCCGGCATGGACGAGCGCCTCTGGGGCTTCCTCAGCCGCAAGCAGGACCACGACCCCCTCCCGGACGTCCACCGCCTGCGCTGCCCCCACCTCGCGCTCTTCGGCGGCGCCGACGAGCTGGTCCCGGTGGCCGACAGCGTCCGCCTGCTCGCGGGCGCGGCCTGCCGTCCCGGCCGCCATCCCCGCGCGACGCTGACCGTGGAGGTGTTCCCCGGCGCCGACCACCGTGTCCGTACGGACGGCGGCGTCCGCCCGGCCCCCCGCCACCTCGACGCCCTCACCCGGTGGATCGGGGACCGGACACGCACCGGCGCCTCCGCCTCCACCCGCCGCGGCAGCTGACCCGTGGCCGGCTCACCCGGCACCCGCGCCGGGCGGCGGTGGGGGAAGTGTGATGATGAGTCCCACGCCGGCACGCCGCCGCTCCGACCGCTCGACCGGCCGGGCGGGGTGGGAGGGCCGGGCAACGTTCGTCGTCGCGTGGGAGTTCGCAGTGGTTGAGCACGTGCTTGTCGCCCCGGACAAGTTCAAGGGTTCGCTGACGGCCGCGGAGGTCGCCGCGAGGGTGTCGGCCGGACTGGGCGTCCCGGTGGTGGAGCTGCCGGTGGCCGACGGCGGCGACGGCACGGTGGACGCGGTGGTGGCCTGCGGCTTCACCCGGGTCACGCTGGAGGTGACCGGCCCTACCGGCCTGCCCGTACGGGCCTCCTACGCCTGGCACCCCACCGGGACGCCCTCCGGCACCGGGGCCGGCGGGGTCCCGACCGCGGTGGTGGAGCTGGCCGAGGCGTCCGGGCTGCGCCGGCTGCCCGGCGGCCGTGACCCCCTGACCGCCACCAGCCACGGCACGGGCGAGCTCGTCGCCGACGCCGTGGCCCGGGGCGCCCGGCGGATCGTGCTGGGCCTGGGCGGCAGCGCGTCCACCGACGGCGGGGCGGGCATGGCGCGGGCCCTCGGCGCGCGGTTCCTCGACGCGGACGGCAAGGAGCTGGAGCCCGGAGGGGCGGCGCTCACCAGGCTCGACCGCATCGACATCAGCGCATTCGCCGACCTCTCGGGCATCGAGTTCGTGGTGGCCAGTGACGTCGACAACCCCCTCCTCGGCCCGCACGGCGCCGCGGCCGTCTACGCCCCGCAGAAGGGCGCCGACCCGGCGCAGGTCAAGGTGCTGGAGGCCGCTCTGACCAGGCTGGCCGCCGTGGCCACCAGGACGCACGGGCTCGTGGGCGCGGTCGAGCACGACGACAGGCCGCGGCCCATGGGCGTCGCGGGCGCGCCCGGCGCGGGGGCGGCCGGCGGGGTGGGCTTCGCCGCCCTGGCGTTCCTGGGGGCGGAGATCCGTCCCGGCATCGAGTACCTGCTCGACCTGCTGGGGTTCGGTGAGCTGGTGAAGGGCGCCCGGCTGGTGGTCACCGGGGAGGGATCGCTGGACGAGCAGTCGCTGCGGGGCAAGGCCCCCGTCGGGGTCGCTCAGGCGGCGGCCAGGGCGGGCGTGCCCGTGGTGGCCGTCTGCGGGCGCCGCACGCTGTCCGACGCCGACCTGAAGGCGGCGGGCATCGAGGCCGCGTACGCGCTCACCGACCTGGAGCCCGACCCCGAGCGCTGCATGACGGACGCCGCCGCCCTCCTCGAACGCCTGGCGGCCCGCCTGGCCGCCGACCGCCTCTGACTCCCGGCACATGCGGCACGCGATGAAGGGACGGGGGAAGGAGACGGTCATGGACGAGCTGGTGGTGCGGTCGCGGAGGGTGGTCACCCCCGAAGGCGTGCGGCCCGCCGCCGTCGCCGTGCGCGGGGGCAGGATCACGGCGCTGCACGCGTACGCCGCCCCCGTCGAGGCCGCCGAGGACGTCGACCTGCGCGACCTGCCCCTCCTGCCGGGCCTGGTCGACACCCACGTCCACGTGAACGAGCCGGGCCGCGCCCACTGGGAGGGGTTCGCGTCGGCGACCCGGGCGGCGGCGGCCGGAGGCGTCACCACGATCGTGGACATGCCGCTCAACTCCATCCCGCCCACCGTCAGCCCCGACGCCCTGGACGCGAAGCTGCGCGCCGCCGAGGGCCGCTGCCACGTGGACACCGGCTTCTGGGGCGGCGCCGTCCCGGGCAACGTGGAGTGGCTCCGGCCGCTGCACGAGCGCGGGGTGCGCGGGTTCAAGTGCTTCCTGTCGCCCTCCGGGGTGGACGAGTTCCCGCCGCTCGGCCCCGGCGAGGCGCGGCGGGCGATGGTCGAGATCGCCGGGTTCGGCGGGCTCCTGGTGGTGCACGCCGAGGACCCGGCGCTGCTGGCCGAGCCCGCCGGACCCGCGTACCGGGACTTCCTGGAGTCGCGGCCCGGCGCGGCCGAGCGGAGCGCGGTGGAGCAGGTGATCCGGCTGGCCGAGGAGACCGGCGCGCGGGTGCACGTGCTGCACGTCTCCAGCGCCGCCTGCCTCGAACCCCTGGAGGACGCCCGGGCGCGGGGCGTGCCGGTCACCGCCGAGACCTGCCCCCACTACCTCACGCTCACGGCCGAGCAGGTGCCGGAGGGCGACACGAGCTTCAAGTGCTGCCCGCCGATCCGCGACGGGGCCAACCGCGACCTGCTCTGGGACGGCCTGGCGCGCGGCGTGCTCGACTGCGTCGTCTCCGACCACTCGCCGTCCACCGCCGACCTCAAGGTGCCCGACTTCGCCGCCGCCTGGGGCGGCGTCGCCTCCCTCCAGCTCGGGCTGTCCGCCGTCTGGACGGAGGCGTCCCGCAGGGGGTACGGGCTGGCGGACGTGGCCCGCTGGATGTCCACCCATCCAGCCGCAATAGCCAAAATTTCGCGAAAAGGCGCGATAAAGCCGGGCAATGACGCCGACCTGGTGGCCTTCGACCCCGACGCCCCGAACCTCGTGGACGCCGGCCGCCTCCACCACCGCAATCCCGTCACCCCGTACCACGGCCGCACCCTGAAGGGCGTGGTGCTCACCACGTGGCTCCGGGGCCGGCCCGTCGACGGAGAGCCGTACGGGACCTTCCTGCTGGGAGAGAAGTAGATGATGTCGCAGCGGCCCACCTCCGGCTTCACCACGCTGCCCGACCTGGCGCTGCGCACGCTGGGCGGCTCGGTCGTCGCCGCCAGCGACGAGTCGTTCGCCGAGAAGGAGAGCCTGATCCGGCCCGGCCGGCCGGCGTTCCGGCCGGAGACGTTCGGCGGCAGGGGCCAGGTGTACGACGGGTGGGAGACGCGGCGACGGCGCGAGCCGGGGCACGACTGGGCGATCGTCCGGCTCGGACTGCCCGGCGCCGTCCGGGGCGTGGTCATCGACACGGCCTGGTTCACCGGCAACCACCCGACCCACGCGTCGGTCGAGGCGGCGGCCGTGGACGGACACCCGTCGCCCGCCGAGCTGGCCGGCGCCCGCTGGGTGGAGATCGTGCCCCGGCTGCCGCTGCGCGGCGACGCCGAGCACCCGGTGGAGGTGGCCGACGACGGCCGCTACACGCACGTGCGGCTGAACATGTTCCCCGACGGCGGCATCGCCCGGCTGCGCGTCCACGGCGAGGCGCGCCCCGACCTGTCGGTGTACGACGGCCTGAGCCTCGACCTGGCGGCGCTGCAGAACGGCGGCCGGGTCACCGCCTGCTCCAACGCGTACTACTCCGCCCCCGACAACGTCATCGCCCCCGGCCTGGCCCGCCATCAGGCGGAGGGCTGGGAGACCGCCCGCCGCCGCGAGGAGGGCAACGAGTGGCTGGTCATCCGGCTGGCCGGGCGGGGCGTCGTCAGGCTCGCCGAGATCGACACCACGAACCTGATCTTCAACGCGCCCGCCGCCGTGACGCTCACCGGCCTCGACGGGGACCGCGAGGTCGAGCTGCTGCCATGGACGCGGCTGCAGCCGGACACGCCGCACCGCTTCCGCCTCGGCCACGCCGATCCGGTGACGCACGTGCGGGTCGACATCCACCCCGACGGCGGCCTGGCCCGCGTGCGCCTGCACGGCCACCTCACGGGCTGAGCGGCCGGCCCCCGGACCGGCGTCCCCCACGCGGGGATGTCAGTGCCGGGACGTCAGTGCCAGAGGGTGACCTCGGAGCCCGGCGGGCGCTCGCTGTTGGGCAGGGGCTGCTGGAAGCGGACGACCCCGCTGCCGCGCCCCAGCTTGCGGACCTTGACCCTCCAGCCGAGCTGCTGGAGCTCCTGGCGGGCGTCGTTGATGTTCTTGCCCATCACCTGCGGGATCATCTGGAACTGCTGGTCCTCGCGGGCCTCGTTGTCGCCCCTGCGGAACCACTCGCCGATGTCGGTCTGGCAGCGCGCCACCGTGACCATCGCCACCGCGCCCCGGTCCACCTCGGCGTCGGCCTTGGGCGCCTGGGCGATGACCGTGCACGGCTCGGCGTCGTCGTCCACCTCGTTGACCTGCACCTGGAAGCCCTGCTCCTGCAGGTAGGCGGCGGCCTGGTCCTTGGGCATGTGGCTGACGTCCGGCATGGTCAGCCCGGCGCTCACGTAGATGGAGACCTTCGAGCCTTCCTTGAGCTTCTCGCCCACCAGCGGCGAGGTGCGGATCACCGTGTTGCGGGCCACGTCGGGGCTGGCCAGCCGGCGGACGCTGCCGACCGTCAGGCCCGCCTTGGCGATGGTGGCGCGGGCGTCGTCGGCCGACATGCCCGCCACCTTGGGCACCAGCACCAGCTTGGGACCGAGGGAGGGCACCAGGGTCACGGTCGCGCCGGCCAGGACCTGCTGCCCGGTCACGGGGTCGATGCGGAGCACCAGGCCCTCGTTCACCTTGTCGTTGTACTCGCCCGGCGCCAGGCGCACCTTGAATCCGCCGGAGGTGAGCTTCTGCTCCACGATCGAGACGTCCTTGCCGACCAGGTCGGCGGGCACGGCCACGTACTGGGGACGGGAGACGTACCAGGCGGTCAGGCCGATCGCCGCCACCATGACGACGGCCAGGCCGATGATGATCCAGCTCGGCCGGAACCCGCCGCGCCGCCGCCCGCCCGCGTGCTCGGCCGGCCCCTCGATCCGGGGCTGCACGACCGTGGGGTTGGGCCCGGCCGCCCCGCCCGGCGGGACCTGCGGCATGGCCAGCGTCATCGCGGGCGACCCGGGAGGCAGGCCCGGCTGGGAGGCCGGCTGCGAGCCGTAGCCGCCGGCCGCCGGGCCGGTGGGCCGGGCGCCGCTCTGGGGCCCGGTGCGAGCCCCTGTGTGCGCCCCTGTGTGTGTCCCTGTGCGGGGTCCCGGGGGCAAGGGGTGGGCGCCGGACGACGGCTGTGCCGTGGGCGCCGCCAGCGGCCCCGAGGGGGCGTACGAGCCGGTGCCCGGCATCGAGTGCTGCGCCGAGGAGTGGGAGAGGCCCGGCGCGGTCAGCCGGGGAAGCTGGCGGTGCACCTCGACGGCCGCCACCAGCATCGCGGTCGCGTCCGCGGGCCGGGCGTCCGGCTCGCGCGCCGTGGCGTGCGCCACCAGCGCGTCGACCACCGGAGGCACGTCGGGGGTCAGCGACGACGGCGCCGGGACGGTGTCGTGCACGTGGCGGTAGGCCACGGACATGGGCGTCTCGCCGTCGTACGGCTGCCGGCCGGTCACCAGCTCGAACAGCATGATCCCGGCCGCGTAGACGTCGGTGCGGACGTCGGCGCGGCCGGTGGTCACCTGCTCGGGCGACATGTAGCCGATCGTGCCGATCATCACGCCGGTACGGGTCTGGTTGGTCGCCTCGATGGCGCGGGCCAGCCCGAAGTCCACGACCTTGACCCGGCCGTCGGCCGTCATCAGGACGTTCTCCGGCTTGACGTCGCGGTGGACCATGCCCGCCTGGTGGGCCGCGCCCAGCGCCGCGAGCACCGGGATCAGGATCTCCAGCGCCTCGCGGGCGGGCAGCCTGCCCCGCTCGTGCAGTACTTCGCGCAGCGTCCTGCCCGGCACGTACTCCATCGACAGGTAGACGACGTCGCCGTCGGTGCCCTGGTCGAAGACGTGCACCACGTTGGGGTGGGAGAGGCTGGCCACGGACTTGGCCTCGCCGATGAAGCGCCGCACGAACGCCGGGTCCTCGGCGAGCGAGCGGTGCATGACTTTCAGCGCGACCGTGCGGTCGAGCCGGACGTCCAGGGCGAGGTAGACGGTCGCCATGCCGCCCCGCGCGATCCGGGACTCGATGCGGTAGCGCCCATCGAGGAGTCGCCCGACCAGGGGGTCCGCCGTCGTCGTGTCCACGCCGCCGAGTTTACGGGCGTTTGGCCACCGCCAGGGTGCGACCACCCGAAACGATGCGGAGCCGTGGCCCCTGCCGCGCCCTCTCTTGACCTCCCGGACCACTCCGGGACCAGGGGATCCACCGGCTCACGGAGGCCCCGCGGGCCCCGGCGTGACGCCGGGGCCGGCTTGACCCGATTCGTGGGGGCCCACGTCACCGGGTCACGGGGTCACGGGGTCATCGGGGAGGACGCCTCGGCGTAGCGGCGGCGCGGGATGCGCCCGGCCTGGCGGGCCAGCCGCCCGGCCTGGACCGCGCCCCGCATGGCCGCCGCCATCAGGTCGGGACGCTGCGCGCGGGTGACCGCCGTCGCCAGCAGCACGGCGTCGCAGCCCAGCTCCATCGCCAGCGCGGCGTCGCTGGCCGTGCCGATGCCCGCGTCGAGGATCACCGGCACGGAGGCCGCCTCCACGATGAGCTCGATGTTGTGCGGGTTGCGGATGCCGAGGCCGGAGCCGATGGGCGCGCCGAGCGGCATGACGGCCGCGCAGCCGGCCTGCTCCAGGCGGCGCGCCAGCGCCGGGTCGTCCCCGATGTACGGCAGCACCACGAAGCCCTCGGCCACCAGCCGCTCGGCCGCGTCGAACGTCTCGATCGGGTCCGGCAGCAGCGTCCGCTCGTCGGCGATGACCTCAAGCTTGACCCAGTTCGTCCCGAGGGCCTCGCGGGCCAGCCTGGCCGTCAGCACGGCCTCGCCCGCGGTGAAGCAGCCCGCGGTGTTGGGCAGCACCTTGATGCCGCGCACGCGCAGCACGTCGAGGACCGAGCCGCGGGCCGACGGGTCGAGCCGCCGCATCGCGACCGTGGTCAGCTCGGTGCCGGAGGCGGCGAGGGCCTGGTCCAGCACCTCCAGCGAGGGCGCGCCGCCGGTGCCCATGATGAGCCGGGAGGAGAACTTCTCCCCGGCGATGATCAGGTCATCCACCCTGCACCGCCGTGAGCACCTCGACGCGGTCGCTGTCGCCGAGCGCCGTGGTGTCCCACGAGCCGCGCGTCACGACCTCGTCGTTCAGGGCCACCGCCACGCCGGTGGTGGCGGTGGTCAGGATCCGTACGGCCTGCGCCACGGTGGTGCCGTCGGGCACCTCGCGCTGGCTGCCGTTGATCGTCACTCTCATCCCATCTCCTCGGAGCCGGAGTTGCCGTCGTAGGGGCCGGAGGGCCTGTCGTGAGCGCCGGGGGCCGGGTGGTGGCGGGCCGGGGAGCAGAGGGCCGCCGACTCGGGCTCCTCGCCCAGGAGGATCGCCGTCGTGAGCGGCGCCAGGAGCACCCCGCCGCGGTGGTGCCCGGTCGCCAGCGTCAGCCCCGGGACGCCGGCCGGGCCGATGAGCGGCAGGTTGTCCGGGGTGCCGGGACGCAGGCCCGCCACCACCTCGGCCACCTCCAGCTCGGTCACGCCGGGCACCAGCTCCCGGGCGTCGCGCAGCAGCTCGTACACGCCGCCGGCCGTCACCCGCGTGTCGAACCCCATCTCCTCCTGCGTGGCGCCCACCACGAGCTCGCCGTCGCCCCGCGGCACCAGGTAGACGGGGGCGCCGTGGACCATGCCGCGCACGCACCGGCCCAGCAGCGGCTCGGGGGACCGCAGCCGCATGATCTGGCCCTTGACCGGCCGGATCGGGAGGTCGTACAGCTCGCCGCTCCACGCTCCGGCGGCCAGGATCACCCCGTCGGCCCGGATCTCGGACGGCAGGTCCCCGCCGTCCGCCGGAGAGTCCAGCCGCACGCCCACGACCGCCTGACCGCGCCCGGAGCCGCCACCGGGGCCGCCGGGGGCACGCAGGAGCTCGGACACCCGGCCCGGCACCACGGGGACGCCCAGCCGCTCCAGGGCGGCCAGCAGGGCTGTTGTGACGCGGCGCGGGTCCACCCACGCGTCGCCCGGCGCCAGCAGCCCGCCCCGGACCGACGGGGCCAGCATCGGCTCCAGGCGGCGGCACTCCCGGCCCGTCAGCCGCTCCACCGGCAGCCCCAGCTTGCCCATGAACCCGGCCAGCTCGTCGAGTGCCGCCAGGTCGTCCGCGCCGAACGCCACGTCCAGGGTGCCGTCGGCACGGAAGTCCAGCCCGTACGACGGGACCGGGCCCGACCGCGCCGGGGACGACGGGACCGGGCCCGACCGCGCCGGGGACGACGGGACCGGGCCCGACCGCGCCGGGGACGACAGGACGGGGCCCGACCGCGAAGGGGACGACGGCACGGGACGGGCGCCGCCGAAGGGCCCGGGTGGGCGGGACGGGGCCAGGACGCCCGGCGGCAGGCCGGCGTCCTCGGCCAGCTCGGCGGCGAACGACGGCCAGCGGCGCAGCGACGCCACCCCCAGCCGCAGCAGCGGCTCCTCCGTGTAGGCGACCTCGCTGACGGGCGCCAGCATGCCGGCGGCCGCGTGCGAGGCCCCGGAGGCCGGGGCCGGGTCCACCACGGTGACGGGCCGCCCCGCCCGCGACAGCCGCCAGGCGATCGACAGCCCGACGATCCCGCCGCCCACGACCAGCTCCATGCGCGCTCCCTTCGCCGGCATGATCCGGATCAGGTGGATTGCGGTCGAAGGCCCGGTCAAGCCTTCCTCTCAGCCCGGTCACGGCCGGACTCCCGCGCGTCTTACCCCTCCAGCCTACGGCCTCGGTGCGGAGCGCAGGCGGCGGCCCCGTTATGGTCTTGACCGTGAACCGTGTCGTGGTGGCAGGAGCGGGCCTGGCCGGCGTGCGCAGCATCGAGGCCCTGCGGGCGAGGGGGTTCGGCGGCGAGATCACCCTCCTGGGACAGGAACGGCACCGCCCGTACGACCGGCCGCCCCTGTCGAAGGCGGTGCTGCTGGGCACCAGCGACTCCAGCTTCGTCGACTCCGACCTCGCGACGCTGGAGGTGGACTTCCGCCCCGGTGTCAGCGCCACCGGCCTGCGTCCGGGCGTCGTCGAGACCGGCGAGGGGGAGCTGCCGTACGACGGGCTGGTCATCGCGACCGGCGCCGAGCCGATCACGCTGCCCGGCGACGGGCCGCAGCATGTGCTGCGCACCCTCGACGACGCGCTGGAGCTGCGCGCCCGGCTGGTCCGCGGCGCCCGCGTCGCCGTGGTCGGCGCCGGCTGGATCGGCGCCGAGGTGGCCACGGCCGCCCGCCGCGCGGGCTGCGAGGTGACCGTGATTGAGGCCGGACCCGCGCCGCTCTTCCACGCCGTCGGGGCCGGGATCGGCGCCCGCACCACCGGCTGGTACGAGGACGTCGACCTGCGGCTGGACACCATGGTCGCGTCGGTGGACGAGGGCGGGGTGCGGCTGGTGGACGGCGAGTTCGTCGAGGCGCACGTGGTCGTCTCCGGCATCGGGGTCCGCCCGGCCGTCGAGTGGCTGGCGGGCGCCGACATCGACCTGCACAACGGCGTCGTCACCGACGAGCACCTGCGCGCCTCCCTGCCGGGCGTGGTCGCGGTGGGCGACTGCGCCGCCTGGTGGTCGCGCCGCTACGGCACGCGCCTGCGGGTGGAGCACTGGGACACCGCGCTCGGCGCGCCCGAGGTCGCCGCGGCCACCCTGCTGGGCGAGGAGGCCGTCTACGACCCGGTGCCGTACTTCTGGTCCGAGCAGTTCGGCCACATGGTCCAGTACGCGGGCCACCATCCGGCCGGCGACCGCCTCCTGTACCGGGGCGACCCGGAGGGCAAGTGGTCGGCCTGCTGGCTGACCGGCGACGGCGCGCTGGCCGCGGTGCTCGCCGTGGACCGGCCCCGCGACCTCGTCCAGGGCCGCCGCATCATCGAGGCAGGGCACCGGATGGACCCGGAACGCCTGGTAGATCCCGATGTCCCTCTACGGGATTGTGTTGTTTGAGCAAGCGCGCCATGTGGTAGTTGTGGTTTCGTGACGCTTTCTGTTGCACAGATCGACCGGGAGACCGACCAGCTCGTCAACGAGTGGCTCACTCTCCCCGAGGTGGCCGACCGCCTGCAGCTCTCGCTCGGGCGGACCAAGCAACTCCTCAAGGACCACAAGCTGCTCGGCGTGCGCCGGGGCAGCGGCGGGCCGCACGTGCCCGCGGTGTTCCTTGACGGAAGGGACGTGATGAAGGGCCTGCCCGGCACGCTGACCGTGCTGCTGGACGCGGGCTACGACGACGCCGAGGCGCTGCGGTGGCTGTTCACCCCGGACGACTCGCTGCCCGGCTCGCCCGTCGAGGCGATCCGCGCGGGCCGCCACACCGAGGTCAAGCGGCGTGCCCAGGCCCTCGCTTTCTGACGCCCGGCTCTACCTCTGCACCGACGGCCGGCGCCGGCGCGGTGACCTGGCCGAGTTCCTCGACGCCGTGCTCGCCAACGGCGTCGACGTCGTCCAGCTCCGCGAGAAGGGCCTGGAGGCGCGGGAGGAGCTCGAGCTGCTGGAGGTCTTCCGCGACGCCTGCGACCGGCACGGCAGGCTGCTGGCCGTCAACGACCGGGCGGACGTGGCCTACGCCGCCCGGCCCGACGTGCTCCACCTGGGGCAGGACGACCTTCCGGTGGGCGTCGCGCGGGAGATACTCGGCGACGACATCCTCATCGGCAGGTCCACCCACTCCACCGCCGAGGCGTCCGCCGCCGCGGTGGAGGAGGGCGTCGACTACTTCTGCTGCGGGCCGACCTGGCCCACCCCGACCAAGCCGGGCCGTCCCGCGCCGGGGCCGTCGCTGCTGCGGCACGCGGCCTCGACCGCCACGGACCGGCCGTGGTTCGCCATCGGCGGCATCGACCTGGACAACCTCGACGAGGTCATGGCGTGCGGGGCGACCCGCGTCGTCGTGGTGCGGGCGATCACCGAGGCCGACGACCCGGGCGCGGCGGCGGCCGAGTTCGCCAAGCGCCTGGCCCGCTGACCCGGTCACGACGCTCCCCCGCGCCCGTGGAAGCGCGGGGGAGGGTCAGGCCTTGCGGGAGGTGGCCGCGACGGCCAGGTCGGCCAGCGCGAAGCGGGCGCCGGCCGTGATCGGCGCCTTGTCCAGGCAGACCAGCGCCTCCTGCAGGTACGCCCCGATCAGGTCCTCGCACTCCCGCAGCGCGCCCGTGTCCTCGATGACCTCCCGCAGCGCCGCCACGCCCCGGTCGTCGAGTTCCGGGTCACCGAGCAGGCTCCGCACCAGCGCGGCCTGCGTGGGGGTGGCGGTGGCCAGGGTCCGCGCCACGAGCATCGTCCGCTTGCCCTCGCGCAGGTCGTCGCCGGCCGGCTTGCCGGTGGCCGCCGGGTCGCCGAACACGCCGAGGATGTCGTCGCGCATCTGGAACGCGATCCCCACCCGTGTGCCGTACGTGGTGCACAGCTCGTCCATCCACGGCGCCAGCTCGCCCGCCGCGAGGACCAGCCCGAGCCGGAGGGGCTGCTCCACGGAGTACTTGCCGCTCTTGTACAGGGCGACGCGCAGCGCCGACTCGAAGGTGTTCTCCCCGTGGGCCTGCTCCAGCAGGTCGAGGTACTGGCCGCACATCAGCTCGGTGCGCATGTGGTCGTGCACCGGCTGCGCCGCCGCGATCGACTCCGGCGGCAGGCCGCTGCCGCGCCACATCTCGCCGGACCAGATCAGCAGCAGGTTGCCCAGCAGGATCGCCGCGCCCACGCCGAACTGCTCGGCCGACCCGTGCCAGCCGGCCCCCGCGTGCATCGTCTCGAACCGGCGGTGCGCCGACGGCATCCCGCGGCGCAGGTCGCTCTTGTCCATCACGTCGTCGTGGACCAGCGCGCTGGCCTGGAGCAGCTCCAGCGACGCCGCGGCCGGGTAGATGCCCGGCTCGTCCGCGCCGCCCGCCCCGCGCCACCCCCAGTAGCAGAACGCGGGACGCAGCCGCTTGCCGCCGGCCAGCAGCTCTTTGGCGGCCAGGCGGAGCGGCTCCAGCTCCGGCGCGCCCGTGAGCGGCAGCTGCCGGTCGACGAACTCCCTCAGGCAACGGTCCACCTGTTCGCGCAAGGTGTCCATGCTCGCGGCCTCAGTGTTCATGCCTTGAGACTAGTGGCCGCCGGGTGGCGCCCGGCTCTCCAGGGACAAGGGTGACCGCTGGTGCGGGCCCCGCCACGGTAACCTTGGGGCATGGCGCTTGGTCGACCTTCCGTCCTGCCCGATCGTGTCCCCACCGTGCGCGAGCTTCTCGCCTCCGGTGGCCGGTCGTTCTCCTTCGAGTTCTTCCCCCCGAAGACCGACGAGGGCGAGCGGCAGCTGTGGCGGGCGATCAGGGAGCTGGAGTCGCTGCGGCCGACGTTCGTGTCCGTGACGTACGGCGCGGGCGGCACCACGCGCGACCGCACGGTCGACATCGTCGAGCGGGTCGCCCACGGGACCACGCTCACGCCGGTGGCCCACTTCACCGCCGTCAACCACTCGGTCCGCGAGCTGCGCCACCTCGTCGGCCGGTTCGCCGACGCGGGGGTGCGCAACATCCTGGCCGTGCGGGGCGACCCGCCCGGCGACCCGACCGGCGAGTGGGTCCGGCATCCCGACGGCGTCGAGTACGCCGAGGACCTGGTGCGGCTCATTCGGCAGGCCGGCGACTTCTGCGTGGGCGTGGCGGCGTTCCCCTACAAGCACCCGCGCTCGCCGTCCATCGAGGCCGACACCGAGTTCTTCGTCCGCAAGTGCCGGGCGGGCGCCGACTACGCGATCACGCAGATGTTCTTCCAGGCGGACGACTACCTGCGGCTGCGCGACCGGGTCGCCGCCCAGGGCTGCGACACGCCGATCATCCCGTGCATCATGCCGGTCACCCAGATGAGCACGATCGCCCGGTCGGAGCAGCTCTCGGGGGCGCCGTTCCCGCCGGAGCTCGCGGCCCGCTTCGAGACGGTCGCCGACGACCCGGCGGCGGTGCGGCGGCTCGGCATCGAGCACGGGGCCGAGCTGTGCCAGCGGCTGCTCGACGAGGGCGCGCCGGGCATCCACTTCATCACGTTCAACCGGTCGAGCGCCTCGCGCGAGGTCTTCCAGCTCCTGTCACGCCCGGAGCCGGTCGCGGTCTGAGGCGTTCCTCCGCACACGTAGAAGCGCCCGCCCCTGACAGGGACGGGCGCTTCGACGTGTGCGTACCGGTGTGCAGGTCGCCTCTCGGCGAGTGGCACAACGCGGCTCCAGCCGAACGGTATTCCGCGAAGGCGATAGATGAGGCCCGGGGACACTGGACACACCGGCCACGTGGAGTAGAACTCCTCCTTCCCGCGGAACATTCCCGCCGCCGCGAACACGTCTGCAGATGCCGGCCGGGGAAGTGGCCGGGTGGGCCCGCCACCCGCCCGCAGGGGGACCCGGCGGGTGACGGTCAGGGGTGGGTGGACGCGCGGTAGAGCGTCCATTACTTTGCGTAGTCATTCATGCCCCAGCGTCACGACCGCCAAACCGGCTGGTCAAGGCTTTACCAGGGGATCCGTCAGGCCAGCGGCAGGGGCCGCCCGGCGATCGCGTACTCTTCGTGACCGCCAGGGAAGACGAACCGGGACAGCAGGTCCGTGAAGCCCATGCTCGCGTACAGGTGGCGGGCGGCGGTGGGCCGGTCGTGGGTGGACAGCACGGCCGAGCGCTCCCGGCGCCCCGCGCACAACGTGGTGATCATCGCCCGGCCGATGCCCTTGCCCTGGTGGTCGGGGTGGACGTGGATCTCGGCCAGCTCGAAGGCGTCGCCGAGCCAGGCGTCGGCCACCCGCTCCCCGGCCTTTTCCTCCAGGGCGCGGTGGACCACGTCGTGCCACCACTGGCCGGGCGCGCCGTGGAAGCCGTACGCGAACCCGACGACCGGCGCGGGGCTCCCGTGGCCGGGCCCCCGATGGACCGCCGCGTCGCGGAGCTCGGCGAAGTAGCACTGGAAGCGCGGGTACATGCCGTGGTTGCGCATGATGGTGCGGCGGCCCGTGACCTGCTCCGCGGGCGGGCGCATGGCGGCGGTGTAGATGCCGATCACCGTGTCCAGCCGCTCGTCGAACTCGGCCGGCCCCGCCCCGCGAAACTCGATCACGCTGCGCACATTACTCGACGTCGGCCGGTGTGCCCCCGGTGATGCGCACCAGCTCGTCGAAGCTGGTCGGGAACACCGTGTGCGGATGCCCGCCGGCGGCCCACACGACGTCGTGCTTGCTCAGCCAGGTGTCGACGAGGGTGCGGATCGGGGTGGGGTGACCGACGGGGGCGACGCCGCCGATCGGCTGGCCGGTGGCCTGCCGGACGAACTCGGGCGTGGCCCGCCGCACCGACCGGACGCCGGCGGTGCGGGCGACCAGCTCGACGTCCACGCGGTGGGCGCCGCTGGTCATCACGAGCAGGGGCGTGCCGTCGGCGTCGAAGACGAGGCTGTTGGCGATCGCGCCGACCTCGCAGCCGAGCTGGGCGGCGGCGGTGGCGGCGGTGGGCGCCTTCTCCGGCAGGACGATGACCTCGCCCCCGGCGCCGAGCTCGCGCAGGGCGGACTGGACGATGACGGCGTTGGAGGGCAGCCCGGTGGAGCGGGCCGCCAGCTCCGCCGCCGTGGCGGGCGCTGATGGTTCCGGGCGCTGTGCGTCGGACGACTTCTCGGACATGTGGCCACTCTACGAGGATTGACCTTGCCATTACCTGGTCATGGTGGTGGTGTAAGGTCCTTTGATTCAATTGTTGAGCGGAAGAGGTGATTCGGGTGAGGGCACGACGTCTGCCGGGAATGGCGGCTCTCGTCACGGCCGGCGTGGTCGGCCTGACCGGCTGGGGAGCGGGACCCGCGTCCGCCGCCCCCACCGGGGCGCCGGCGATCACCACCCCGGCGATCACCGCCCCGGCCGGGGCCGCCACGACGGTCAAGGCGCCGCGCAAGACGCTGAAGCTGGGCGCGAAGGGCGAGGCCGTCGCGTGGCTCCAGCGCCGCCTGGCCGAGCTCGGCTACCAGCCGGGCAAGGCCGACGGCCGGTACGGCGGGACGACGCTGACGGCCGTGTGGGCGTTCCAGAAGGTCAACGGCATCATCCCCACCAGCACCGTGGCCTCGCGCACCTGGACGGCCCTGGAGAGCCCCAGGGCGCCCAGGGTCCTCGTCCCCAACGGGAAGCCGACCCGCGCCGAGGTCGACCTCACGAAGCAGATCATGGTCCTGTACGTGGCCGGGCGGCCCAAGCTGATCACCCACATCTCGTCGGGCAGCGGCATCGCCTACTGCGAGACCGCGGTGTGGCAGGGCAAGAAGCAGCGCTTCTGCGGCTCGGCCCGCACGCCCACGGGCGACTACAAGACCACCTGGCGCAAGTCCGGCTGGCACACCTCGTACCTGGGCCGGCTGTACAACCCGATCTTCTTCAACGGCGGCATCGCGTTCCACGGGGCGCTGTCGGTGCCGCTGTCCCCGGCCTCGCACGGGTGCGTGCGGATGCCGATGAACGTGGCCGAGGTGCTGCCCGGGATGCTCGGCACGGGCGTGCCGGTGCATGTGCGGGGCGCGTTCCGGCGCGGCTGAGCACGGGACCCGCCGCGCCGCATCTCAGGGTGCCGGGACGGGCGTCTCCAGCGCGCGCCAGAGCGCCTCGGGCACGTCCCGTTCCAGGTCCCGCAGGTTCGCGGTGACCTGGCCCGGCTCGTGCGCGCCCACCAGAACCGAGCGGACCGCCGGGTGCCGGAACGGGAACTGCAGGGCGGCGGCCGTCAGCGGCACGCCGTGCTCGGCGCAGGCCCGGGCGACGGCGCGGACCTCGCCGGAGGCGTCCGGGGGCGGCGTGACCAGCTCGCCCCGGTGCAGCAGCGCCGCCGCGACGACCGTGATGCCGCGCTCCAGGCACAGCGGCAGCAGCTCCTCGAAGGCGGAGCGGCGCAGCAGCGTGCACTGGTTCGCGGCGAGCAGGACGTCGGGGTCGGCGTGGCGGACGAAGTCGAGGAGCATGCCCGACTGGTTCATGCCGACGCCGATGGCCCGCACCACGCCCTGCGCCCGCAGGTCGGCCAGGGCGGGAAAGGCCTCGTCCAGCGCCTGCGGCCAGTGCCGGTCCGGGTCGTGGATGTAGAGGACGTCCACCCGGTCGAGGCCGAGCCGCTCCAGCGACTCCTCGACGCTGCGCAGCACGCCGTCGCGGCTGAAGTCCCACTCGACGTGCCGGTCGTCGGGCACGGCGAAGGAGCCGTCGTGGCCCGGCCCGGGCCGGACGAGCCGGCCGACCTTCGTGGACAGGACGAACTCCGAGCGGGGCCGCTCACGCAGCGCGCGTCCCATGCGCCGCTCCGACAGGCCCAGCCCGTAGAAGGGGGCCGTGTCGAAGTGGCGCACGCCCGCCTCCCACGCGGTGTCCACGACCGCGCGGGCCTGCTCGTCGGAGATCGGGTGCAGGTAGTTGCCGAGCGGGCCGCCGCCCAGCCCGGCCCGGGGGAGCGCGAGGGGCGACGTCATGGGACGGGCTCCGGGTGCAAGGGGACGGGCTCCAGGTGCAGCCAGGTGGTGACGACCTCCGTGACGGCCTCCAGGTGATGGTCCTCACCCGGGTCGACGACGAGCACGTCGCCGGCGGCGAAGCCGGACTCCTCCCCGTCCAGGTGGAGCCGGCCGGTGCCGGAGAGGATGAGGAAGATCTCCGGGTCGGGATGCACGTGCCGGCCCTCGTCGTGGCTCACCTTCCCGGGCGGCAGGGTGGACACGCCGCCGGAGGCGACCCGGTAGCCGGGCAGCGAGACGCCGCCGGCCCACTCGGCGAGGGTGCTCCTACGCATCGACGCCCGCCTCCTTGGCGGCCCGGTCGATGGCGGCCAGCTCCTCGCCGGTGAAGTCCAGCCGGTCCACGGCCGCCACGTTGGCCTCCAGCTGCTCGGGGCTGGACGCGCCGACCAGCACGGAGGTGATCCGGGAGTCGCGCAGCGCCCAGGCGAGCGCGAGCTGGGCGACGCTCTGACCGCGCGCGGCGGCCAGCTCGCCGAGCGCGCGGACGAACGTCAGCACCTCGGGGGTGACCTTGTCGGCCGTCAGGAACCGCCCCTCGGCGGCGCGGGAGTCCGCGGGGATGCCGTCGAGGTAGCGGTCGGTCAGCAGACCCTGCGCCAGCGGCGAGTACACCACGCAGCCGACGCCCTGCTCCTCCAGCACGCCCAGCAGCGACCGCTCGATGCCGCGGTTGAGCAGCGAGTACGGCGGCTGGTGGACCAGCAGCGGCGTGCCGAGGCCGCGCATCAGCTCGGCGGCCGCGGCCGTGCGCTCGGGGGAGAAGTTGGACACGCCGGCGTACAGGGCGCGGCCGGTGCGGACCATGTGGTCCAGCGTCGCCACCTGCTCCTCCAGCGGCGTCCCGTCGTCGCGGTGGAGGTAGAAGATGTCGACGAAGTCGAGGCCGAGCCGCTCCAGCGACCGGTCGAGCGTGGCCAGCAGGTGCTTGCGGCTGTTGCCCTTGCCGTACGGGCCGTCCCACATGGGGTTGCTGCCCTTGGTGGTGACGACGATCTCGTCGCGCAGCCCGCGCAGGTCGCGCCGGTGGATCTCGCCGAACGCCGACTCGGCGGCCCCCAGCGGCGGGCCGTACCTGTCGGCGATGTCGAAGTGGGTGATGCCCAGGTCGAGGGCCTTGCGGATGATGGCCCGCTGCCCGTCGAGGGCCCTGCCGTCACCGAAGTTGTGCCACAGGCCGAGGGACACGGCCGGGAGCAGCAGCCCGCTGCGGCCGCAGCGGCGGTACGGCTGGCGTTCGTAGTTCAAGACTCACCTTCCCGCGATGCCGGTCAGCGTGACGCCCCTGATGAACGTCTTCTGCGCGACGAAGAACAGGACGACGATGGGCAGCATCGCGACGATCGCCACCGCCATCATCTGGTTGTACTGCGTGGCGTACTGCCCCGAGAACATCGCCAGTCCCAGCGGGATGGTGAACTTCTCGGTGGTCCGCAGGTAGATCACCGACTCAAGGTACTGGTTCCAGTTCCCGACGAACGAGAACAGCATGATGGCGGCCAGCGCCGGCTTCGACAGCGGCAGCATGACCTTCCACAGGATGCGCCACTCGCCCGCGCCGTCGATGCGCGCCGCGTCGATGAGCTCCTGCGGGATCGTGGTGAAGAACTGCCGCAGCAGGAAGATGTACAGGGCCACGCCGAAGAACTCGGGCACGATCAGCGGCAGGTACGTGTCCACCCAGCCCAGCTTGGCGAACAGGATGTACTTCGGCACGAGCGTGATCTCCCGCGGGATCATCATCGTGCCGAGCATGAGCGCGAACAGGAACGACCCCAGCCGCGCCCGCATCCGGGCGAAGGCGTAGGCGGGCAGGACGCAGGAGATCAGGTTGCCGGCCATCGACAGGGCCGTGACGATCACGCTGTTGACGAGGAACCGGGTGAAGGGCAGGGTGCCGGTCCAGCCCTTGAGGTAGTTGTCCCAGTTGAAGGCGTCGGGCAGGAACTGCGGCGGGAAGGCCAGGTTCTCCGCGTCCGACTTCAGGGACGTCGTGACCATCCACAGGAACGGCAGCAGGAACACGCCGGTGGCGGCGACGAGCAGCACGTACGCGCCCGCGCGCCGGCTGCGCCTGATCCGCTCCGCCTGCCGGGCGGTCATGGGCCGTCCGGCGGCGCGGCGCCGGGTCGTGGGGTGCTCGATGGTGGAGTGCATGGGCCTCACCCGGCGAACTCGTAGTGGACCCAGCGCCTGGCCAGCCCGAACTGGACGAGGGTGACGACGATGACGATGAGGAACATCGCCCACGACAGCGCGGCGGCGTAGCCCATGTCGAAGAACACGAACGCCTGCCGGTAGATGTAGAGGCCGAGCACCATGGTCGCGTTGGCGGGGCCGCCCTCGGTCATGATGAGGATCAGCGTGTACGCCTGGATGCTGGCGATGAAGCCCGTGACGACGTTGAAGAAGATGACCGGCGACATCATCGGCACGGTGACGCTCCAGAACCTCCGCCACCAGCCGGCGCCGTCGATCTCGGCGGCCTCGTACAGCGTGGCCGGGATGCCCTGGAGGCCGGCCAGGTAGATGACGATGGTGTTGCCCGCCCCCCAGACGCTCATGAGGATCAGCGCGGGCATCGCCCACTCGGTGGAGCCGAGCCACGGCGGGCCCTCGACGCCGACCAGGGCGAGCAGTTTGTTGATCAGCCCGTAGTCGGGGTGCAGGATGTTCAGCCACAGCAGGGCCGTGGCCACGCCCGACACCACCGACGGCAGGTACATCACGGTCCGGAACAGGCCCTGGAACCGCAACGGCTGGTTGAGCAGCAGCGCCAGCCCGAAGGTGAACAGCACGCCGAGCGACACGGCCCCCACGCCGTAGTAGAAGGTGTTGCCGACGGCGTCCCAGAACTCCGGGTCGGCGGCCATCTTCTCGTAGTTGGCCAGGCCCGCCCAGGTGGGGCTGCTCAGCAGGTTCCAGTCGGTGAAGCTGATCGCGATCGAGGCCAGGATCGGCCCGCCGCCGAAGAACACGAAGCCGATCAGCCAGGGCGAGACGAACAGGTGGAAGCGCCGTGCCTCGCGGCGCGCCAGGGAGGAGCGGGCGCGCCGCGAGTGCCGGGCGGCGATGGCACTCATGCGATCTTGTTCTCCGCGAGCAGCGGGGTGACCTTCTCGGTGATCTCCTTGAGTCCGCTCGCCAGGTCCGTCTTGCCGATCATGACGCGCTCCCAGATGGGCTTGGCCGTCTCGACGACCTTCTTGTTGGCGGGCAGCTTGAGCACGCCGTCGCTGGTGCCGTACTCCTTCATGGCGTTCTTGACGACCTCGACGACGTCCTTGGGGATGCCGAGCGCCTCGGCGTTCGGCTCCCAGGCCGACTGGCGGGCGGGGGCGCTGATGCGGCGGAACTGCTGGCCGGCGGCCGACAGGTACTCGTTGAGGTAGATCCAGGCGGCGTCCTTCTGCGGCGACTTGGCGTACATCGCGAGGGCGCTGCCGATGACCGGGGTGAAGCGGCCCTCGGGGCCCTTCGGGATGGGCACCGCGCCCCACCGGAACGCCTTCTGCTTGGCCAGCTCGGTCAGGCTCCAGGCGCCGTTGATGGACATCGCGGCGTGGCCCACCTTGAACGGCTCGACCTTCTCCAGCACCTGGTTCAGCTCGGCCAGGCTGGGCACGGCCTTGTCCCTGAGCAGGTCCAGCCACATGCCCAGGACCTTCTGGGCGGCCGGCTCGGCGATCAGGCAGGCCGACTCGTCCTCGTTGAGGAAGCGCCCGCCGTACTGGGCCAGGCAGCGCGGCGTGATGTCCGGCTCGGGTAACAGCATCGGGGTCAGGCCGTAGATCTTCTCGGCGCCGGTGCCGCTGGTGAGCCTGCGGGCCACCTCCATCATCTTCTCGACCGTCCACGACTCGTCCGGGTACTTCTCACCGGCCTTGTCGAAGACGTCCTTGTTGAAGTAGAGCAGCTTGGGGGCCATGTCGGTGGGCAGGCCGTACAGCTTGCCGTCGCGCTCGTAGAAGCCGAGCGCCTTGACCGGCAGGTCGTCCTTGTCGAACGCGGGTGTCCTGGCGATGTAGGGGTCGAGCGGCTCGAAGACGTCGTTGGCGATGAAGTTCTGCGCCCAGCTGTAGTGCGTGTAGATGACGTCCGGCATGGAGCCGCCGGCGGCCTGCGCCATGTACTTGGTGAGGTAGGCGTCGAACGGCGAGGTCTCACGCTTGATCTCGATGTTCGGGTGCCGTTTCTTGAAGAAGAAGTCGAACTGGGCGTTGCGCACCTCGGCGATGACGTCCGCGGTGATGGCGACCGTGATGGTCACCTTGGACGCCGGGTCGGGGACGCCCGTCCTCGGCCAGGTCAGCGAGTTGTCAAGCTGCTCGGCCTCCTCGTACGGCCAGGTGTCGTTGCCGGGGCGGTCCGGGTCCAGCGTGGGCACACCCGACTTCGTCGGCGCGGCGGCCTGCCGTTGCTGCCGCGTGTCGCCCGCGCAGGCGGAGAGCACGGGCACGGCCGCTGCCGCCACCGCGAGGGCCAGCATCTGGCGACGGTTCATCTCCATGGGGGTGGGCCTTTCACAGGAAGAGCTCGATCACCGGCACCGCCACGTCCGGGCGCTGGACCGGGAGCTGCAGGGTCAGGGTGCCGGGCGGCAGCGCGCCCAGCCGGGTGTGCCCGCTGTCCCGCGCCGGGTCCGGGATCAGGGTCCGGATCTCCGAGGCGTCGTGGAGCAACTGCGCGTAGCGCACGCGGGGGCCGTCCGGCCCGGCCAGCCCCGGCAGGTGCAGGTGCCGGTACGGCCAGGCGAACAGGTGCACGTAGAGCCGATCGCCGCGCTGGGTGTACCGGCAGTCCGGCGGCGCCTCGAACGGGCTCGCGCCGGCGCCGTAGACGGAGCGGCCGTGCAGCCGCGTCCACTCCCCGATGCCGCGCAGGGTCTCCAGCGAGCGCGGGTCGAACGCGCCGCGCCCGTTCGGGCCGACGTTCAGCAGCAGGTTGCCGTCCTTGGAGACGGTGTCGACGAGCATGCGCACGAGCAGGTCGACGGGCTTGTGGTCGAGGTTGTCCCGGTCGTAGCCCCAGCTGCCGTTGAGCGTCTGGCACGCCTCCCACACCTGCGCGGGCGGCGCGGTCGGCTGGTACTGCTCCGGCGTGGTGAAGTCGCCGGGGATCTCCAGCCGGTCGTTGATCAGGATGTCGGGCTGGAGCTTGCGGACGAGCGAGGCCAGCTCCTCGGACCTCCAGTCGGCCGCGCCCTTGCCGCCGGGGGTGGGTCTGCCGTTCACTACTCTTCTGGCGTACGAGAAGTCGAACCACATCGTGTCGATGCGGCCGTAGCGGGTCAGCAGCTCTTCGACCTGGCCATGCAAATAGGTCTGGTATTCCTCGATATTTCGGTCGCTATTGAACACATCGTCGGACCATGAAGGATGAATCCCGTCGATCGGGAACTGAGGGTGGTGCCAGTCGATGAGCGAGTGGTAGAAACCCACCCCGAGCCCCCGGCCTCGGAAGGCGTCGACGATCGGGCCGACGAGATCCCTGCCGTACGGCGTGCCCGCCACCGAGTAGTCCGTCAGCGCCGAGGGCCACAGGCAGAAGCCGTCGTGGTGCTTGGTCGTCAGCACCATGTACCTCATCCCCGCCCCGGCGGCGGCGTCGGCCCAGGCGTCCGGGTCGAACAGGTCGGGGTCGAAATGGTCGAAGTAGCGCTGGTACTGCTCGTCCGTGAGGCGCTCGCGCTGCTTGACCCACTCGTGGCGGGCGGCGAGCGCGTACAGCCCCCAATGGATGAACAACCCGAACCGTTGCTCCCGGAACTCGGCCAACCGAGCGGGAGAGGTCCGATGACTTGCCGGGTTCGAGGGGTCACCTTCGCCGAGTCCGTGGGGCATGGCCGTACCGTAGACCTGGTAATTAACTTCGTCAAGAATTGAATTGAAAGCGCTTGCAACCTAAGCTCAGGCCCACTGTGAGGAGCGCCGTGGGTCGAAGCTCGGGAGTCACGACCGGCCTGGCGGGCCGAGGGCGAGTGTCGCTCACTCCTCCTATCTCTTTGCGGAGGGCCTAGTGCCGAAGTGGACGCTCAGTGACGACGACATCGAGGTGGCGGTGGCCCTGTCCGCCGCCGGCGAGCTGACGCTGGAGGTCCGCCACGCCGGCCGCGTCGTGGTGGAGCCGTCCCGGCTCGGCCTGCGGGCCGCCCACGCCGACCTCAGCGAGGGCCTGCTGTTCGGCGGGCTGACGGCGCGGCGGGTCGAGGAGCCGTACATCACGGTGACCGGCAAGCGGCGCGCCCACCACTACGTCGCCCAGGAGTGGACGCTGACGTTCACCAGGGCGGGCGAGCGGCTGGATCTGCTGGTGCGCATCGGCGGCGGAGGCGTCGCCTACCGGTACGCGGTGCCGTGGAGCGGGCCGGTGACCGTGTGCGAGGAGATCTCCGAGTACGTCGTGCCGGCGCACGCGCGGGCCGTGCTGCTGCCCTACGAGAACGGGCGCAGCGACTACGAGGAGATCCACCGCCACACCACCGCGGGGGAGGCCGAGCGGATCCTCTACGGCTACCCGTCGCTGTTCCAGGTGGACGGCACGTGGCTGCTGCTCACCGAGTCCGACCTCGACAGCGGTTACGCCGGCTCGCGGCTGCGCTTCGACGGCCGCGCCTACCGGCTCGACCTGCCCGACCCGTACGTCACCGCCGCCAGCCCGCTCGTCACCCCGTGGCGCGCCATGGTCGTCGGCGACCTCGCCGCCGTCGTCGAGAGCGACCTCGTCACCAGCCTCGCCGCCCCCTCCCGGGTCGAGGACACCTCCTGGATCAGGCCCGGCGCCGCGGCCTGGTCGTGGTGGTCCGACCCGCCCTCCACGCGTGACCCGGAGGAGCAGCGCCGCTGGGTGGACTTCGCCGCCGGGAACGGCTGGCCGTACGTGCTGGCCGACGCCGGCTGGCACAAGGACTGGATGCCCGAGCTCATCGCGTACGCCCGGGACAAAGGCGTCGGCGTCTGGCTCTGGTCGCACTGGCAGCACGTCGACACCGAGCTGGAGCACCGGGAGAAGCTCGCCCTGTGGAAGGAGTGGGGCGCCGTCGGCGTGAAGATCGACTTCACCGAGTCCGACGGGCAGGACCGGATGCGCTGGTTCGACTCCGTCCTCGCCGCCACCGCCCGGCTGCGGCTCATGGTGGTCTTCCACGGGGGCACGATCCCGCGCGGCACCGAGCGCACCTGGCCGCACTTCATGACCGCCGAGGCCGTCAAGGGCGCCGAGTGGATCAAGCCCAGGCCCGGCAAGCGGCCGCTCTACCCGGCCACCCACTACCTGTCGCTCGCCTTCACCCGCAACGTGCAGGGTCCCATGGACTTCACGCCCTGCACGTTCACCGCGGTCCGCGACATCTCCGCCGGGTTCGAGCTCGCGCTGTCGGTGATCTTCGAGTCGGGGATCCAGCACTTCGCCGACGGCATCGACTCCTACCGGCGGCGGCCCGAGGCGCTGCGCCTGCTGTCGGAGGTGCCCGTCGCCTGGGACGAGACCCGGCTGGTCAGCGGCGACCCCGCCGACCACGTGGTGCTCGCCCGCCGCAGCGGAGAGGAGTGGTACGTCGGCGCGGGCACCGCCGGCGAACCACGCACGATCACCGTGCCGCTCGCCTTCCTGGACGAGACCGCCGGAAGCCGGACCGCCGGGAGCCAGGCCGCCGGGGATCAGACCGCCGGGGATCAGACCGCCGGGGACCGGACCTTCGGGGAGCGGTCCGCCGCGGGGCGGGAGGAGTGGACGGCCGAGATCTGGCGCGACGCGCCCGGCGACCAGGGCGTGGGGCCGGAGCCGCCGGACGACCGGATCGTCACCGAGACCGTGACCGTCACCGCCGGGGGCAAGCTCGACCTGCCGGTCGCCCGCAACGGGGGATTCACCGTCCGCCTGCGCCGTCAGGCGCCCGACCTCGACAAGGTGATCAACCAGTGACAAAGCGACACGGCCTGCGGCCGGCCGGGGTTCTGTCCGCGATCGCGCTGATCGCGACGGCCACCCCGGCGGCCGCGGCCGCCCCCTCTCCCTCAGCCTCAGTCTCTCCCTCAGCCTCAGTCTCTCCCTCAGCCTCGGCCTCGGCCGAGAGCGCCCGGCCCCAGCGCTGGGAGCAGCGCTGGAACCCCAGCCCGTCCCGGGACGGTCTCAAGGCGTTCGAGGCACTGGAGGACGACCGGCGGGGCTCCCATCCCGAAGGCCGGCCGCACATCACCGTCCAGCGCGACGCCTGGCGCTTCGACGCGCACCTGGCGGACCGCGACGGCTCCGACCGCATGCGCAACGAGGTGCGCGGCATGCGCGACCACGACGGCCGGCCGCTGGAGATCCGCGAGGACGAGGTCTGGCGGATCACCTACCAGATGTACATCCCGGACACCCTCGACGCGACCACGAGCTTCAGCCACATCTGGCAGCTCAAGTTCTCCGACGTGGGCACCCCGGTGGCGCAGATCTCACTGCCCGTCGTGAACGGCGTGCAGAAGATCCAGGCCCGCTACTGGACCCAGGACGACCAGGCCCACGAGGTCGCCTCGGCCGACCTGGAGCCCCTGCAGAACCGGTGGATCACCACGACGCTGGAGCTCAAGGCCGGCCACCAGGGCTACCTGCGCTGGGTGCTCCAGGACGGCCGGCGGACGGTCGCCGACCAGCGGGCCGACGGCATCGACCTGTGGTGGACCCGGGAGCAGTATGGGCGGCCCAAGTGGGGGATCTACCGCAGCATCAAGAGCGCCGGGCTGCAGGAGACGTACCTGCTGGTGCGCGACCTCAAGGCGTGGCAGCTCGGCCCGGCGACCCCACCGGTCGCCCTGCCGGCCCCCGACCGGAGCCCCGGCGCGTACGAGGCCGAGCGGGTCGGCAACGTCTGGGAGGGCGCGGCCGAGCCCGCCTACTGCGCCGTCTGCTCCGGCGGGCGCAAGGTGCTGCTCATCGGCGGCAACATCTACGACTACGCCGTGGTCAAGGGGGTGCTGGCCGACACGGCCGGGGTCCGGCAGATGACGGTGCACGCGCTGGTGGACGGCTCCCAGTCGTTCCGGGTCAGCGTCAACGGGGCCGACTCGTTCGAGGTGCCGATGACCGGCGCCAAGGACACGGTCACCACCACGACGGTGCCGGTGACCCTGGTGGCCGGGGTGAACACCATCCGGTTCTTCCACCACACCGCCCGCGCCCCCGAGCTCGACAAGATCGTCATCAGGTAGGACGGTTACGGCCCGCGCCACCACGTCTGCGCAGCGCGGGCCGTACCCTAGCCCGTCTCCCCGAGCCGTACGGGCAGCCGGGCGTCCACCTCGATCTCGATGCGCATGCGCGGGTCGGCCAGCCCGCAGACGAGCATGGTCGCGGCCGGCCGCACCTCGCCGAAGCACTCCCGCAGGACCGGCCAGCACGGCTCGAAGTCCTCTCGCTCCGGCAGCAGGTAACGCACCCGCACGACGTCGGCGAACGTGCAGCCCGCCTCGGCCAGCGCCGCCTCGATGTTGCGCAGGCACTGCCGGGCCTGCTCCACCACGTCCTCGGAGATGGTCATGGCCGCGTAGTCGAACCCGGTGGTGCCGGACACGTGCACCCGGTCGCCGTCCACCACCGCGCGGGCGTACCCGATGCGCTCCTCGAAGACGGACCCACTCATGATCGCGCGTCGCTCTGTCACGTCTGAGAACCGTAGGCCACCAGCGGTGATACGTCCAAGACGACTCCTGTCATGATGTGATATCCCTGCGCCTATGGACCGGCCCGAGCTCGCGCTGCACCAGCTCCACGCCTTCGCCGTGCTCGCCGAGGAGCTGCACTTCGGCCGGGCGGCCGAACGGCTCGGCATCGCGCAGCCGCCGCTCAGCCAGCAGATCAGGCGGCTGGAGCGCAGGGTCGGCCATGCGCTGTTCGACCGGGGGCCCGGCGGCGTCACGCTGACGCCCGCCGGGCACGAGCTGCTGCCGTCCGCCCGGCGCGCCCTCGGCGAGATCGCCGGCGGCCTCGACGCGGCCCGCCGCGCCGGCAGGGGGGAGACGGGCCGCCTCCGGATCGGCTTCGCGGCCACCCTCGCGCTCACCGTGCTGCCGCGCATCCTGCGGGCGTACCGCGACGGGCATCCGGGCGTGGAGGTGGAGATCCGCGAGATGACCACGGCGCCGCAGGTGGCGGCCCTGCGCGACGGCTCGCTCGACGTGGGTCTGCTGCGCGAGCCGCCCGAGGCCGACGGCCTGGTGGCCGAGCCGATCCTGTCGGAGGGGTTCGTGGCGGTGCTGCCGTCCGGGCATCCCCTGGCCGCGCGGCGGGCCGTGCCGGTGGCGGCGCTGGCGGGTGAGCCGTTCGTGCTGCCGCCGCGCGAGGCGGCGCCCACGGTCCACGACCGGATCGCCGGGCTGTGCCGTGCGGCGGGCTTCGAGCCGCGGGCCGGGCAGCGCGCGGTGGAGTGGCAGACGGTCTGCGCGCTCGTGGGCGCGGGCCTCGGGGTGTCGCTCGCCCCGGCGAGCGTCCGTGGGATCCGGCTCGCGGGCGTCACGTACCGGGGGATCAGCCCGGGTGGGGCGCGTACGACGGTCGCCGCCTGCCACCGCCGCGACGACCCGAACCCGCTGCTGGCCCGCTTCCTCCACACGGCGCGCACCCAGACATAACGCCCGGATAACCAGATGAGGTGACGGTCCGGTTAGCGGGCTTTTGCTGAACTCCCTGCTCTGAGCTCGGGAAACCCCGGGCTCCGAGCAGGGGGAGATCATGCTGTCCACGCCCGTCGCCCGTACCGAACGCGTCCCGCCGCCCGTCAGGGGGCCGGCGGCCAGGCGGCGGAGCAGGTGGCCGGCGTGGGCGCTGGCGGGCGGCTGGGCGGCGCAGGTGCTGCTGCGGCTGTGGCTGTTCCGCTACCACACCGGCCCCGTCGCCAACCCCGACGAGACGGGCTACCTGGTCGCGGCCCGCTGGCTCGCCGGCGGCCCCGGGGCGGACTTCACGGGTTCGACGTTCTACCAGGGCGGCTACGCGCTGCTG
The DNA here is from genome assembly GCF_040605905.1 of Nonomuraea sp. NPDC005501. Classification (NCBI taxonomy): domain Bacteria; kingdom Bacillati; phylum Actinomycetota; class Actinomycetes; order Streptosporangiales; family Streptosporangiaceae; genus Nonomuraea; species Nonomuraea sp. NPDC005501. The sequence goes on from NZ_JBEXDT010000033.1 coordinate 72,302, forward strand.
CTCGTGCCCGCGTACTGGGTGACCTCCGATCCCGTCGCGGTCTACCGGCTGGTGGTCGGGATCGGCTCGGTGGCGGCGGCCACGGCGTTCCCGCTGGCGTACCTGGTGCTGCGGCGGCTGGCGCTCGGGCGGCCCGAGGCGGTGGCGCTGGCGTTCGTGGCGGGGCTGTCTCCGGCGCTGCTGCTGTTCTCGGGGCTGGCGCTGGCGGACGCGGTGCTGCCGACGCTCGTGCTCGGCTGGCTGCTGGCCACGCACGACCTGGCGCGCACCGGCTCCCTCCGGAGCGGGGTGCTGGCGGGCGTGCCGGCGGGGTTCGCGACGGCGGTGCACCTGCGGGGCGCGGTGATCCTGGCCGTGTACGTCGTGACGGTGGCGGCGCTCCTGGTGATCCGCCGGTCCGACGGAGGGGGCAGGCGGCTTGCGCCGCGGGCCGGGCTCGTCGCCTGGGGCGCCGGCGGGCTGGTCGCGGCGGCGGGGGCGGCGCTCAACGGCAGGCTGGCCTCGGCGGTGTACCCGGGGGGCGCCCGCGACCTGTCCCACCTGCTGGTGTCGCGTCTCACCACCCTCGACGGCCAGGCGTGGGCGCTCTCGGGGGCCGCCGGCCAGCTCTGGTACCTGATCGCCGGCACCTGGGGCCTCGCGGGCCTCGGCCTGGCCGCGGCGGCCTTCCACCTGTTACGGCGGGGCGGTCCGCCCGCCCGCCGCGTCCTGGCGGGCACGCTGCTGGCGGCCACCCTGGGAGTGGCGTACGCGTCCTCGGCGGCACTGCCGGACGAGCACCGGGTGGGCAACTACGCCTACGGCCGGTACCTGGCGTGCGTCGCGGTGGTGTGGACGCTGGTGGGCTTGGCCGTCCTGGCGCGGGCGGTCCGCGCCGCCGCCCTCCGCCGCTCCGTGCCGGGGGCGCGGGCCGTCCGGGCGGTGGCGGTGTACGCGGGCGCGGCCGCCGCGCTCATGGCCGTGAGCGGGGCGGTGGCGGCCTGGTACGCGGGTGACCGTCTCAGGCGGTACGCGTTCATCGCGTTCGACTTCCCGGAGGTCTCCTTCCTCAGCCGTACCTGGGACTCCCTCGACATGGCGCGGGCCTCGGCGGCGGCCCTCGGCCTGCTGGCCTGCCTGGTGCTGGCCGCCGGCCTGCCCGCACTGTCCGCCGGTGGCCGGGGCCGGGGCCGGGGCCGGGGCCGGTGGCTGTGGCTGTGGCGGATGGCGCCACTCGTGGTCGTGCCGGCCGCCGTGAACGTCGCCTTCGCCGCCGGTCTCGCCCCAAAGGCCGCCCCGCCCGCCGGCCCCGACTGGCTGCCCGCGCCGCCGCCCCCCGGCAGGGTGGCCGTGGACAGCAGGGTGCGGTGGAACGTCTGGGTGCCCCTGACGTACCGGGTGTGGTGGACCCGGCTGGAGTCGTACGACGGAGCCCGCCAGGACCCGCCCGCCGGCGCCTGCACGGCCGTGGTGCCTCCCGACGCGGGCGCCCCTCCGCAGGGCTGGACCGCCACGGGCCTGGGCGGGGCGCGCCAGGGCTGGACGAGCTGGTCCGGCCCCGGCTGCCCGCAGGGCGTCAGGCCGGGCGGGTCAGCGTCAGGAGCCCGCCCGTGGGCACCGTGAGCTCGTGCGCCCCGGCCGCCAACTCCACCGCCCGCTCGCTCACCACGCGCCCCCGGCAGTCCCGCACCACGGCGCGCGCCGTGCCCCCGGCGTCCGTCACGCGGAGCAGCACGTCCGGCGAGTCGTCCGCGTTGGCCAGCAGCAGCGTGCCCGTCTCCGGCACCCGCACCGGCAGCGGCGCGTAGCGGGCGGTGACGACCACGCCGTCGCCCCGCGCCGTGACCTGCGGATACATCAGGTCCGGCCGGGCCGGCTCGAACGTGCCCTCCTGCAGCACGTCCGCGTGCCGCCTGACGAACCCGAGCCAGAAGCGCAGCACGTCGAGCTGCTCCGGCGTCTGCGCCGTGAGGTCCACGGAGATCTGCGGCACGGCGAACAGCGCGTTGACGAGCTGCGCCGCGATCCGCTCCGGCGACTCCGACGGGTGCCACATCATCATGTCCGCGTGGACGGCCAGCGGTCCCGCGATCAGCCGCAGGTCCACGGTGCGCTGCCGGTTGTGGGCGGGGCTGAGCGGGCAGTCGGAGGCGCGCACCATCGTCGCGTACGGCCACAGCCCCGGGCTCACGTACGGCTGGCGCAGCTCCACGAGGCAGTCGCGCGGCAGCATGGCCAGCAGGCTGCGCACCCCTTCGTTGACCGTCGCGCAGTCGGCGCCCGGCGCCGGCTCGGGCGGGTCCTCCACGGCGAACTGGTCGATGAAGTCGATCTTCAGTCCGTCGACGCCCCACTCCTCGACCGCCCGGGTCAGGTGCCCGGCCAGCAGCTCGCGCACGTACGGGTGGCGCGGGTCGACGACGCCCGCGTCCATGTGCTCCCTGTAGGCCAGCGTGTACGGCTGGACCCGCTCCCACAGCGCGGTGTGCCGCCCCACGAACGGCAGCGCGTACCACAGCAGGTACGCCTGCCCGGAGTCACGCACCCGGGCGACGTGCCCCGCGAAGTCGGGGAACGCGGCGGGCGACGGCTCCCACTCGCCGGCGTACCCGTAGCCGCGGCCCCGGTCGTCGCTGTGCCAGCCGTCGTCCACGATGACCGCCTCGCAGCCCAGCGCGGCGGAGGCGGCGGCCTGCCGCTCCACGCCGTCGGCGTCCACGTGCTGCTGCATGGCGTACCAGGTGGAGTAGGCGGGCATGCGCGCCGCCCGGGGCACGGGCACGGCG